>NZ_AP024412.1:0-314307 GCF_016865445.1 Mariniplasma anaerobium
TGAACAAAAATAGTTTCCCACAAATTATGTGGGTAAGTTTTTCTTGAATCAGGTTGTATTTGTGATATCATAATATTACAGTAATTAAGGGGTAACAAAAATGAATGAATACGATCAATTATGGCAACAAATATTAAATGATTTAGCGGTTGTTTTCTCTGAGGAGTTATACATAGATGTCTTTGAGCCATTAAAGAAGACACATAAATACGCTAATGGGCAAATTTTTGTGCTTGTTCCAAACGAATTTATAAAAAACAGAATAAATCGTTTTTATATCAATAAAATCAATGAACTAGCAGAGAAACACTATAAAAAAGTGATTCGTTTTAAGTTTGTTACTGAAGCTGAGTTAGTTCCAGAAGAAACCTTAATAAGTCCTGAGAGAAATTTAAGTATTAAATATCGACCTGGTAATTTAAATAGAACTTATACATTTGACAATTTTGTTGTAGGTAAAAGTAATAATTTTGCATTTAGAATGGCAATGAAAGTTGCTGATCAACCAGGTACAGTTGCAAACCCTCTATATATATTTGGAGATGTTGGTCTAGGTAAAACCCATTTAATGCAATCTATTGGTAATTTCATCTTAGATAATGATATTCATCAAAAAATAATGTATGTTAAGGCTGATGGTTTTATTGAAGACTTTGCAAACTTATTAAGAAGAGAAAGAATGGATGATTTTAATCAAAAATATAGAGATATTGATGTTTTATTAGTCGATGATATCCAAATCATGGGTGGAGCTACTAAAACACAGATGGAATTCTTCAAACTTTTTGATTATCTATATCAACAAAATAAACAAATTGTCATCACAAGTGATAAACCAGCATCTGATTTAAAAAATATTATGTCACGTTTAACTTCTAGATTTGAAGTTGGACTTACTGTTGATATTCAAGTTCCTGATTTAGAACATAGAATAGAGATTTTAAAACGTAAATTAGCTACTGAATCATCTGATATTCATGATATTCCAAATGAAGTTTTAGAGTTTATCGCATCCTCTTTTGTAACCAACATTAGAGAGCTTGAAGGTGCTTTAAAACGTGTCTTATTTTATTGTCTTGCAAACAACTTAGAACTAACAGTAGAATCCGTTAATGAAGCGCTAGAACCGTTATTAAAAACAAAACGAAAAAGTGATTCTTTAAATGAAAATAATTATGATAAAATTCAAAGTGTAGTTAGTGATTTCTACGGTATAACGATTGATGATTTAATTGGTAAAAAAAGACATTCTAAATATATATTACCTAGACATATTTCAATGTATATTATTAAATCAAAATATAATATCCCTTATAAAACCATTGGATCTTTGTTTGGTGGAAGAGATCATTCAACTGTTTTAGCAGCTTGTGAAAAAATCGAAAATGAAATAAAACAAAACTTAAGTTTAAAAATTGCTATCGATACAATCAACAAAAAAATTGATCATTTTACACAAAAATAATTGTGGTTAATTTGTTGATAATATGGTATAATAATAGCAGTGTTAAGCCTATTATTAGAGTTATCCACTTATCCACCGCTACCAATAACAATATTTAAAGATTAAATAATAAAAATAAAGGAGCTCCCGCTTATGATTTTCAGTATTGATAGAGATGTTTTATTAAGTCAGTTACTCACTGTACAAAAAGGATTACCTTCAAAAACTCCATTACCAATTTTATATGCAATAAAATTTGAAGTAAACGAAGATCATCTAATTTTAACATCAAGTAACACTGATGTTGCAATTCAAGTATTGATTGATGTTTCATCAATTTCAATTCAAAAAACAGGCAAGGTTGCTATACCTGGTCGTTATTTAATTGAAATCATGAGAAAAATCACATCTAAACGTGTTGAGTTTGCTTTAATTGAAGATCATTTAATCGTTATTAAAGCTGATCGCTCTGAATTTAAATTAAGATTAATGGATGTTGAAGATTATCCAGAAGTTGATTTTCTTGATTTAGATGATCCAATTGTTTTAGACAGTCAAGTTTTTAAAAACATTATTAAAGAAACTAACTTTGCAACCGCACAAAGCGAAAAAAGACCTATATTAACAGGGGTTAATTTTAAATATAAAGATAATTATTTATATTGTGTTGCTACAGATAGTTATCGTTTAAGTCAAAAAAACGTTAAATTAAGAACACATTCAAAAGAATTTGATATTGTTATTCCAAATAAATCACTAGATGAATTAAGTAAAATACTTGATGGTTCAACTGATGATGTAGAATTATATATCAATCCAAATAAAGTTTTATTTAAAATGAAAAACACTTTATTTCAAACAAGATTACTTGAAGGAAATTATCCAGATACAATGAGAATTATACCTACTGAATTTCCAGTGGCGATTCCATTTAACAAAGAAGAATTACTACAAGCTGTTGAACGTGTTTCTCTACTTTCTCCAAGAGATCGTGAAACAAATTACAACATCATAAAATTAAATCTAAGAGAAGATCATATTGTAGAAATGAGTTCTACAAATAGTGAAGTCGGAGATGCATTAGAAGAAATTATTCCATCATCAGATGTTATAGGTCCGGTGATTAAAATTGCATTTAGTTCAAGATATTTAGTAGATGCTTTAAAGTCATTTTCTTCTAACGAAATTCTAATTCAATTTGCTGGAGAAGTGAAACCATTTGTGATTAAAGGAAACCTTGATCAAGAGTTATTACACTTAATTTTACCAGTAAGAATAGACTAAGAAATTCAAAAAACTAAAAAAACACAAAATATAAAAAAAGCCGAAATTTCAATTTTAAGGCTTTTTTTTATACCAACAGGTTAGAGACATTTACACCAAAAAAAATCGCTTAAATTAGTGTTTTTTTCTTTATATTATGTTATAATATAAATGGATGCAGAGGGTGAAAATATGAAAAAATTCAAAATTAACTCAGATTTTATAACTTTAGGTCAGTTTCTAAAAGCAACAGATTATATTGGATCTGGTGGAGAAGCTAAGTTTTTTTTATTACAACAAGAAGTTTTTGTTAATCATGAAAGAAGAACAGAACGTGGAAAAAAATTATATCACGGTGATCAAGTTATGATTTTTGAAACAGTTCATTATATCGTAAATGATACAAAGCATACTTCTTAAAAACTTTAGAAACCACGAAACATTTAAGTTAGAAATAAACAAACCCTTTGTCTATATTTATGGAGAAAATGGAAGTGGCAAAACTAGTATTTTAGAAGGTATATATTTTTGTTCAACAACTAAATCTCATAGGACTTCAGATGAAAAAGAATTAATTAAAACAAATGAAATGTTTGCACAAGTAGTTATTAAAAATGATGATCAAACTTATGAAATAGTTGTTTCAAAATTTGGGAAAAGAACAAAAGTAAATCATGTTGAAAAAAGAAAGTTAAGTGAATTTCTTGGACATCTAAATGTGGTGATGTTTGCCCCTAATGATTTAGAGTTAATCCAAGGCTCACCATTAGTTAGACGTCAGTTTATGGATTTTGAGTTATTACAAGTTGATAAATCATATTTAAATCACCTAAATACATATAAAAAAGTCCTAAAACAACGAAATAGTTTGTTAAAAAAAGTAGATATTAAAGATGATTACACATTTTTAAATATTTTAGGAGATCAACTTTACGAACAAGGTATCATACTTATTAACCAAAGAAAGCAATTTTTAGACGAATTAAATATATTATTTAAGGCAAATTATCAAAAGTTTAGTCAAAATGTGGTCGATATTATATATAAACCTGATCAAGATGAGGCAAGTTTTAAAAAACATTTGCAAAAACAACAACGACAAGACATTTTGTATCAAACAACACTAACTGGACCCCACAGAGACGATTTTTTTATAAGGTTTAACGCGTTTGATTCGAAAACATATACCTCGCAAGGTGAAACAAGATTAATCGTCATAGCGTTAAAATTAGCGCTTTTAGAATGGATAGAATCAAAGACAAATCATAAAGTTGTTCTACTACTTGATGATGTATTATCAGAGTTAGATCAACAAAAACAAGATATATTTTTAAAAACTTTACCAAAACAACATCAAATCATCATGAATAGTGTGATGCCCATCGATATGGATCACATTCAAATGATTGAATTAACAAAGGAGCGTACACATGTCAAATTATGATGCATCGAATATTCAAATTTTAGAGGGATTAGAAGCTGTTAGAAAGCGTCCTGGTATGTATATTGGTAGTACCGGAGCTAGAGGACTACATCATTTAGTTTGGGAAATTATTGATAATTCAATTGATGAAGCTTTAGGCGGATATGCGACTAACATTAAACTAGAAATCTTAGAAGGCAATATCATTAAAGTAACTGATGATGGCCGTGGGATTCCAGTGGATCTTCATCCAAAAACAAATAGACCAGCGGTTGAAACGATTTTAACATCGCTTCACTCAGGTGGTAAGTTCGATGGCAAATCATATAAAGTATCAGGTGGACTACACGGTGTAGGTGCATCTGTTGTTAATGCTTTATCTGAGTGGTTTATTGTTGAAATTCATAGAAATGATAAGAATTATCAACAACGTTATGAACGTGGTTTTCCAATGACAGATGTTATTGAAATTGGTGATAGTGTACATACAGGAACGATCATAACTTTTAAAGCAGACCATTTAGTGTTTACTGAAACTGGAGTTTATGATTATGAAATATTAAGAAGTAGAGTTCAACAACTTGCGTTCTTAAATAGAGGCATTAAAATTACAATTATCGATGCTAGAGGCAATGAACCTGTTGAAATAAGTTACCATTACGAAGGTGGTATTGTTGAGTATGTAGGTTTTTTAAACAAAGGTAAAGGTAAAGTCAATCAAGATATTATTTATACAGAAAAAGAATTAGATGGTGTTACATTAGAAATCGCGATGCAATATAACGATTCTTATGCTACAAATATTTATTCATTTGCAAACAACATACCTACACATGAAGGTGGGATGCATGAAGATGGATATAAATTAGCTCTATCTAGAGTTATTAGTAAATATGCTAATGAAAATAATTTACTTAAAAAAGATGATTCACTTATTGGTGAAGATACAAGAGAAGGATTAACTGCTATCGTATCTGTTAAACATCCAGACCCACAATTTGAAGGACAAACGAAAACTAAATTAGGAAATCCTGAAGTTAGACAAATCGCAAGTCAAATCACTGGTGAAGGATTAGAAAGATATTTAAGTGAAAATCCTGTGGATGCTAAAGCAATTATAGAAAAAAGTCTTTTAGCTTCACGTGCAAGACTTGCTGCTAAAAAAGCAAGAGAAGCAACTAGAAGAAAATCTCCACTTGATCAACTAGGATTTGCATCTAAGTTAGCTGATTGTAGAAGTAAAGATCCTCAAATATCAGAAGTATATATCGTCGAAGGGGACTCTGCGGGTGGTTCTGCTAAACAAGGTAGAGAATCAGAATATCAAGCAATTCTTCCACTACGCGGAAAAGTATTAAATGTTGAAAAAGCAAGATTAGATAAAATTTTAAGTAACAAAGAAATTTTATCAATGATCCAAGCAATTGGAACTGGAATTGGAGAAGAATTTGATCCAGAAAAAACTAGATATCATAAAATTGTAATTATGACCGATGCGGACACTGATGGTGGACACATTAGAACTCTACTTTTAACATTCTTCTACAGATATATGAAACCACTTATTGACCTTGGATATATATATATCGCTCAACCACCGTTATACAAAGTTCAACAAGGTAGACGTGTTGAATATGTCTATACTGATGATCAACTAAATACACTACTTGCTGAAATGGGTGGAAGACCATCTATACAAAGATATAAAGGTCTTGGTGAAATGAATCCTGAACAATTATGGGAAACAACAATGGATCCTGAAACTAGAACACTTTTACAAGTATCCTTAAAAGATGCACTTGATGCAGATATGGTATTTAGTATGTTGATGGGTGAAGAAGTTGAACCTAGAAAAAACTTTATTCAAGAAAATGCAATTTATGCAGATAATATTGACGCATAGGAGGAAATGAAGATGGAAGAAACTAAAAAAACAACCGAAGGTAAAGTTAAAGAGATAAATATTTCCACTGAGATGAAATCATCATTTCTAAATTATGCAATGAGTGTTATTGTCTCAAGAGCATTACCTGATATAAGAGATGGACTTAAACCAGTTCAAAGACGTATATTATACGCAATGAACGATTTAAATATGACAGCTTCTAGTGCACATAAAAAGTCTGCTAGAATCGTTGGTGAAGTTATTGGTAAGTATCACCCTCATGGTGATTCAAGTGTCTATGAAGCTATGGTACGTATGGCTCAACCATTTAATTATAGAATGCCATTAATCGATGGACATGGAAACTTTGGTTCAGTCGATGGTGATGGTGCTGCAGCAATGCGTTACACCGAAGCAAGAATGAGTAAATTAGCTGGAGAATTAGTATCTGATTTAGATAAAAATACAGTTGATTTTATAGATAATTATGATGGATCTGAAAAAGAACCTAGTGTACTTCCAGCAAGATATCCGAACCTTTTAGTTAATGGTTCAACAGGGATTGCTGTTGGGATGGCTACTAATATTCCGCCACATAATTTAGGTGAAGTAATCGATGGAATTTTTGCTTATATGGAAAATGAAGACATCACAACTACCGAACTTATGGATTATATTAAAGGCCCAGATTTCCCTACAGGAGGCCAAATCCTAGGACTTACTGGGTTAAGACAAGCCTATGAAACTGGTAAGGGTATTATTGCAGTAAGAGCAAATACAGAAATCGTTACACATAAGAATAAAAATAGTCTTGTGGTATATGAAATACCTTATCAAGTAAATAAAACTACATTAATTGAACGTATCGCAGATATCGCTAAAAATAAGATTGTAGATGGTATCACGGATCTTCGTGATGAGTCTAATAGAAAAGGTATGCGTATTGTTATAGAATTACGTCGTGATGTTAACCCTCATGTCATGTTAAATAACCTATATAAATACACACAACTTCAACAATCATTTGGGATTAATATGATTGCATTAGTCAAAGGGCAACCTATGATGGTTAATCTAAAAGATGTGATTGTTAACTATCTTGAACATCAAGTTGAAGTGGTCCAAAGACGTACAATTTATGATCTAGATAAAGCCCAAGCTAGAGAACATATTTTAGAAGGTTTACTTAAAGCTTTACATGATATCGATCATGCGATTGAAATCATTAAAAAAGCGAATACTGGTGATGAAGCAAAAGAAGCTTTAATTGAAGCTTATGATCTAACAGAAATTCAAGCAAAAGCTATTCTTGATATGAGATTACAAAGACTTACAGGATTAGAAATAGGTAAAATTGAAGGTGAAGCTGCTGAACTTATGGTTAAGATCACTGACTTTAAAGATATCATTGGATCACATGAGAGAAAGACGCAAATCATTAAAGATGAATTATTAATTATAAGAGATAAATACAGCAATGAAAGAATGTCTGAAATTAATCTACATGAAGATTTAAGTATTGAAAATGAAGACTTAATTCCTGTAGAAGATGTTATTATTACAGTAACGAATAATGGATATATTAAACGTATGAAAGTCGATCAATATAAGACTCAAAATCGTGGTGGAGTTGGTATGTCTGGCATTAAAGTTCATGAAGATGATTATGTAGAACATATCTTAATGACTTCAACTCATGATTATCATTTATTCTTTACAAATAAAGGTAGAGTTTATAAGATCAAAGGATATCAAATTCCTGAAGGATCAAGAACCTCTAAAGGCTTACCAATTGTCAATTTATTAGAATTTGATAAAGACGAAACATTAGCTAATTTTACGAGTGTTAAAGACTTTGAAGCTGAAAATGCATATTTGACTTTTGTGACTAAAAGAGGCGTTGTTAAAAGAACTCACATTTCAGAATATCAAAACATTAGAACTAATGGTATCATCGCATTAACACTAAGAGAAAATGACGAATTGTTAAGTGTGAGATTAACTGATGGTCAAAAAGATATCATCTTAGGTGCGTCAAATGGTAAAGCAATCCGCTTTAACGAACAAGATGTTAGATCGATGGGACGTACAGCATCAGGTGTACGTGGTATGAACATCTCAGATGATGATCAAATCGTTGGTGCAGCACTTATTGAATCTAATGATCAAGAAATACTTGTTGTTACAGAAAAAGGGTATGGAAAACGTACAAATGTAGATGAATATAGATGTCAAATGCGTGGTGGTAAAGGTGTTAAAACACTTAATGTTACCGATAAAAATGGCCGTTTATGTACATTAAAAGCTGTAAGTGATAATGATGATTTAATTGTTGTATCTGATAAAGGTGTTGTGATTAGAACTCACGTTGATCAAATTTCTAAAACAAAACGTGCTACACAAGGCGTTAGAGTTATTAAATTAAGAACTGATCATCATGTAGCAACCATTGCATTAGTTCCTAAACAAGAAGATGAAGATGAAGAAGTTGTTGATCAAGAACAATTTGAACAAGTTTCAATTCCTGTAGAAGAACAAAAGAAAACAATGGAGTCTAAAGAACTTGCACCAGATGAAGCAGAAACCAAACAAGAAGAAGTTATTTCTACTGACAGTTTATTTGATGAAGATAAAGAAGACTAAAAAATTAAATAATATAATGATAAAAGAAACTCTATATGCTGAGTTTCTTTTTTTAATAAAAACGATTTCATAAAAAATGCTATTGTAAAGTCACTAACCTTGTGTTACAATTTAATAAATTAATAATATAAACTATCAAGAAGACGGGAGAGATATAGCTCTGTGATCGTCTACCAACCAGTTATCAAACAAGGTGGTAAAGTTATAAACGATGGAAAAACTTATAACTTAAGTCTTTTAAAGTTTCTATCGGTATAGATAGGGACTTTTTTTATTACAAAAAGGAGAGATATCATGATTACCTTATCACACATAAATAAGATCTATGAATCTAAGGAAGAATCATTTTGTGCACTTTCAGATATTAATCTTGATATTCATGATCAAGAGATATTAGGTATTGTTGGACTTAGTGGTGCAGGTAAATCAACATTGGTCAGATGCATCAATGGATTGATTAAACCAACCAGCGGAGATGTCATCATTGATGGCGTCAAAATTCATGATTTAAAACAAGAGGATTTGAATCGAATGCGCTATGATATTTCTATGATTTTTCAGCACTTCAATTTAGTATCAAATCTTACAGTTTATCAAAATATAAAGTTAGCTCTAAATATCAAAAAATATGATAAAAATTTAAGAGATCAAAAAGTGGATGAAGTCTTAAAATTAGTTGGTTTATTTGATAAAAAAAATAGATATCCAAAAGCACTATCTGGTGGAGAAAAACAGCGCGTTGGTATTGCAAGAGCAATTGTTAATCACCCAAAGTATTTACTTTGTGATGAAGCAACTTCTGCACTAGATCAAAAGACTTCTTATGATATTGTGAATCTATTAAAAGAGATACATCAAAAAACAAATATTTCAATTATTTTTATCACACATCAAATAGAAATTGTAAAAGATTTATGTGAAAGAGTAGTTGTAATGGACAAAGGTAAGATCATTGAAGATAGACCTACAAAAGATTTATTTATTAATCCACATATGGACATTACTAAATCATTGATTAAACAAGTCATAGATGAGCCTACTCATTTAAAGAATAAGCAGTATTTAGAGCTGGTTTATCATCATGAACACGTAGATGATACAATCTTAAGTCATATGATAAAAAAATATGACATAGATGTTAACATCCTATTTGCAAAGACATTGACTGTGGGTAATCAAACGATAGGATATCTATATGTTGAACTTATTGGTGATAACAAAAGTAAAGCTATTAAGTATTTAGTGTCTAATGAAATAGAGGTAAGAGAATATGCTTGATAAAGAAGCACTAAAGTTATTTATAGATGCGTTTTATGAGACATTATATATTGTAGGCATAACAGGAGCATTTGTACTGTTATTTGGCTTTATCATAGGATTTACACTGTATATGACTCAAAACCCATATTTACTAAAACAAACCAAGTCAATAAAAGTGATTCACAGAGTGATTGCGACTACAAATGATATATTTAGATCCATTCCTTTTATTATTTTATTGATTATGATGATTCCATTAACAAGATTTTTAGTAGGAACAATGTTAGGACCAAAGGCTGCTATTCCTGCTCTCATAATTAGTGCAACTCCCTTTTTCGCAAGAGTTGTTCATATGTCATTATTTGAAGTTTCTAATGACACAATAGAAGCTGTAAGATCTATGGGAGGATCATTTAAATATTTATTATACGTCATTTTTAAAGAGGCACTACCATCGTTAGTTTCAGGGTATACTTTAACAGTGGTAACCCTTATAGGATTCATGTCCGCAGCAGCAGTTATTGGTGCTGGAGGATTAGCATTTTTAGCTTATGAATATGGAAAGTTTGGTAGTAATTATCCACTTATGTATTTATCCATATTTACCATATTAGCACTTGTATTTATTATACAAATTACAGGAGATAAAATCTCTAGAAAACTAGACCATAAATAGGAGAAAAACAAATGAAAAAATTTATATTTATAACCATATTTTTAATTACAATATTAGGACTAAGTGCATGTGCACAGTCAGACGAAAACGTCATAGAAGTTATAGCAACTCAAATACCACATGCAGAGATATTAAATGAAGCAAAAACAATTCTAGAAGAACAAGGATATACACTAAAAGTGATCATTACTTCTGATTACTATTTTCCAAATCCATCTGTTTCTGCTGGAGATGCAGATGCAAACTTTTTCCAACATGTTCCATTTTTGGATGCTTATAATTTAGAAAATCCAAACAATCAATTAGTGATTGGTGCAAGAGTTCATATTGAACCTATTGGATTATATGCTAATCAATATACTAGCATAGAAGATATCGAAGATGGAGCAAACGTTTTATTAAGTAATTCTATATCAGATCACGGTAGAGCTTTAAATCTTTTAGCAGCTGCTGGATTGATTACATTAAAAGAAGGTATTGATATTACATCACCAAATTTTGATATACAAACATCTATATTAACAAATCCAAAAAATTTAGTATTGAAAACAGATGTTTCACCAGATTTTTTAATATCAGCGTATAACAGTGATGAAGCTGATTTATATATTATCAATTCAAACTATGTTTTAGAAGGCGGATTAAATCCATTAACTGACTCTATCTTTATTGAACAAACGACTAATAATCCTTATGTAAATGTATTAGCTGTTAAAGCATCACTATTAGACGATCCTAAAATACAAGCCTTAATAGAGGTATTAGAATCACAAGCAATTAAAGATTTTATTACAAATCAATATAATGGATCAGTTATTCCAGCTTAAGCCCTTAGGGGCTTTTCTTTTTAGTGCATTCATTTATAACTTATAAAAAATAGTGTATAATATAAATACTTACTTAAAACAAAGGAAATTTATGAAGAAATTAAATTACAAAAAAGTATATATGCTTTTTATAGCGCTATTCATTGGCTTAAACATTATAAACACATATTTTTTAACAGTAAAACATCTCAATAGATATATTGAGCCTTTTTTACATACTTTTTTTGGTGAAATTAATCAGATATTAGGTAATTTTGTCATCCTATTTTTAGTTGTAGTTATTGTGTCTTTGATATTTAAAAATGCTAAATCTAGAATTAAAACGTTAATATGGACTACATTTGGATTAAATTTTTTCCTTTACGCTTTAAGTGTGTTTAATTTATATTATGGCACAGCGTTTTCAAGAAATGCTATTGTCTTATTAAAAAATCCAGCTGATGGTTTCGCATTTGGTGTTGTTATTGAGACGTTATTAGAACTTATTACTTACTATAGAATTCTTCTCTTTTTACCTTTTATCATTTTAATGACTTTATATATATTATCAGATAAAGCTTCTTTATCTAATTACAAGTTTAAATTTCAAATTAAACGTTTAACTATTTCTCTACTGGCTATGGCATCAATCTTCTTGTTTTCTTTAAACACTTATTTAAGACTTTATCAAGAATCTGCGCCTGTTCAGTCTATGAATTCAACTTTTGCAGTTCAAAACTTAGGTGTTTATCCATATTATCTTAGCGAACTAATAGGCATTGAGTTTGATCTGGATTATGAAGAGATATTAGATATTAGTGATGATCAAGATTTGATTTCTTTAGTACAAAGCTATAATAAAAATCAAGAAAGTTATATTAATTTTTTTGACAATAAAACTTACTCAAATAGATTAATGGTTGATGAGGCGGTTGACTCACTTTATGTTGATCCTAATTTATCTACATCAAACGATTTAACAGGTATCTTTAAAGATAAAAACTTAGTACTTATTCATTTAGAGTCCCTAAATCAATTTTTATTAGATCACCCAGCTATTGGACAAAATTTCACGTTCTTAAAAGATCTATTTAAAGAAAGTTTTGTCTTAAATAATGTGTATACAAATGTAGGTATGGGTGTAAGTTCTGATGGTGAGTTATCTATATTAACTGGTTTAAATCCAGTTGGAGATGAAACACTTTACTGGGAATACAATGACATGAACTATGATTTGACATCATTGGTTAAATATTTTAATGAACTTGATTACTATACAGAAGCTATCCATGGAGATAGAGAGACTTTCTATAATAGAGATGTTGTTTATCCTGAATTATTAACTTTTGATGAGTTTTATGCTATTGAAGATTTTATTGAAGATGGATATGTCGTAGAAGATGGATATTTATTTAATGAAACAGAAAATCTTGTTCATCATTCACCTTGGATTAGTGATTTTCATTTAGCAGACTATACATCTCAAGTAGGAAGTAGTCTTTTAAGTAATAGTGAACAGTTTTTCTTATTTCCAATTACGATGATGGGACACACTCCATTTGATTTTGATCCATATGGTGGATTAAGAGAAACAGATTTTCCTCAATATGCAAATCTTATTCAAAAAATAACATTAAGATACATTAATTATTCTAAATATTATAATGACTCTATTCAAAGATTTTTTATGGATGAATTTGGTGGAGATCAAACATTAGATGATACTGTTTATGTATTTTATAGTGATCATGGCTCAGGCATTAAAAATGGAGATTTATCTATTTTATTTGATCAAGAATTATCTTCATTAGAAGAAAGAAGAATGCTTCAACAAATCACAGTGTTTATCTATGCACCAAGCAATGATGAATATGTAGATTATGGAGATTATCAAATTAGAAAAGGCCTTTTAACAGGAGAACAAGATTTAGTTAGATCTCAAGTAGATGTTTATAGAACGATTGTTGAGCTCTTTGACCTTCCTGTTGGACAAGATTCATATTTTGGTGTGCATGCGATGAGTACAGAACCAACATTTGCACTTGATAATAGAATCACCGATGTTATTCTTGATGATTATATTTATTCTATGAGAAATAGATATGCTATTTTTCCAAATGATGAATCAGTGAGTTCTGAAACTTATGACTATATATTAAGATATAAAATCTTAAGTGACTATTTATTGTCAGAAGCTGATTTACAAACAAAAATTAATGAGTTAATCAAAGATGATGATTAAAAATTTAAAAGCATATTTAAATCCAACACTTATATTAGCGTGTTTATTTGTAGGAATGAGTTTTATATTAGGTGTAAGTTTATCTAATGGCCTTATTATATTCTTATCTTGGAACATGGTATTAGCAATCATTGTATATTTATTAAGTGTTTTAGTCGTGATATTGTATAAAAAAAAGACCCATAAAATATGGATCATATCTTCTATAGTTGCATATGTTATCTTTTTTCCTAATAGTTTTTATATCATCACAGATTTTATACATTTTGAGCATTACAACTTCTTTAATATGTATCCTAACATATACGAGCTTGATATATATGACTGGTATGTCTTCTTTGATATAGTTGTGGGAGCATTGATTGCGTTAAAATTAGGCATATTATCAATTTCTAATATTAAATCAATTTGTTCAGATAAACTAAAAACATTTGAATATCTAGGGTTAACAGCATTATTTGTCTTATCGTCAATTGGTATATATCTAGGGCGATTTATACGATTAAACTCTTGGAACATTCTTGATATATCATACATCTTTAATGGTATATTCGAACACTTTAGATTCTTTGTAATGTTTGTTTTACTTTTTACAATTATACATATGATCTCATATATTTTATTTAAAGAAAAAGGTGAATAATATTCACCTTTATGTTTTATAAAACAAAGTATAAAATAATGGATAAAACACCAACAGTTAAGCAATATATTGAAAAATAAATTAAGTTTTTAACTTTAACATATTTATATAATATACGTACTGAGATAAATGAGAATACGAAACTCATAACAAATGCAAGAGAATACCCTAATACATGAATGGATTCACTAGCAGTTAAAGCTTTATAAAAGCCTAGAATCATTACAGGTACTGAAACGATGATATAACTTAAAAACGAGAATTTTAATACTTTTTTAAGCTCAATCTTTTGGATTAGTCCACCCGTCATTGTGATACCACTTCTTGATATACCTGGGAAAATCGCAAATATTTGGAATGTGCCTATAATCATTGCATTTTTCCAAGAAACATCATTCTTCCATTGTATATCTTTAACTCTATAAACATAAAACAGTAATAAACCTGTCAATATTAAAGCAAATCCAACAGATAATAAATCATTAGGTAACATATCTTTAAATAGAAGTCCAAATACACCAATTGGTATAACAGCAATCAATAATTTTAAAACATATTGAAAATCTTCTTTAGACGTCTCTTCTTTTTTAATTAAAAATTTATAAGTACCTACTATAAGTTCTTTAATATCAGTCTTAAAGAAAAGCAATAAAGCTAAAAAAGAACCAGTATTGGTTATCATTAGAAAAACTGTTAAATTGGTTAAATCAATACCAAACAAATTACTAAAAAGTGTTAAGTGTCCGCTACTGGAAACGGGAAAGATTTCAGTAATGCCTTGAATGATACCAAGTACAATATATTTTATAAGTTCAATCATGTAATCACCAAACATATTATAGCATATTCATATGGTAAAAAGTATGTTAAAATAGTAACAATCATTTATAATAGAAGTGAATAGATTATAAGAGTAGAGGTTATGATGAAAAATATTATAAAAATCATAAAAGGTAGTTTTGTAGGTATGGGATCCATATTACCAGGTATATCAGGATCCATGGTTGCGGCTATTTTAAAAATATATCAAGACTTAATAGATGCCTTAAATGATTTTTTAAAGGCACCTATCAAATCTATTAAAAGCGTTTGGCAATATATTGTTGGAGTTTTAATAGGATTTATGATTGGGTTTGTATTCATTAATTTCTTTTATGAATTAGCGCCCATCCCAATAACATTCTTATTCATTGGATTTATCCTAGGCGCAATTCCATCATTGATAAAAGAAATCAAAACAGATAAATATAAATGGCATCACTTCTTTGTGATGTTAGTCGCAATTTTATTTATGATAGGATTTATATTCATTACAGAAACAGAAAGTACACAAAGTGGGTTTATATATTATTTATCAGTCTTTTTAGTAGGTGTAATTTATGCAGTCGCATTAATTATTCCAGGATTAAGCGGATCTACTATGCTCATGGCATTTGGTTATTTCCAAATCCTAATTACACTGGTAGATGAGATAGCAGTTGCGTTTGTTAATCTTGATTTTTCCACAATAGTTTCACAATTACCTATGCTTGCATTATTAATACTAGGCGCGCTTGTTGGACTCATACTCGTAGGAAAATTAATGCATTATCTTCTACACCACTACAAGGCACATTTCTACTTTGCAGTTTTAGGTATTGTCCTTATATCGCCATTTAACGTTTTATTTACATTACAAGACAATACATCAGCTAATGTATTTCAAAGTGCATGGTACATGTATGTTATAGGAGCTATACTATTTTTATTTGGCATATTTATTACGTATAAAATTTCACATACAAAAAATTATGAAGGAGAGATAAAATGATTAAAAAAGCGGTTATTCCTGCAGCAGGATATGGAACAAGATTTTTACCTATTACTAAAGCTTTGCCTAAAGAATTACTTCCAATTATTGATAGACCAACAATTGAATATATAGTTAATGAAGCTATCGATAGCGGCATCACAGATATCTTACTAATTGTAAGTAGCAACAAAAATGCAATCATTGATTACTTTGATTATAATATTGAATTAGAAACGATTTTATTAAACAAAGGCAAAGATGAAGATTTTAAAATGCTTAGAGAAATTGGTAAAGGTGCTAACCTTCATTTTATTAGACAAAAAGAACAACTAGGTCTTGGACATGCAGTCTTGCAAGCAGAAGCCTTTGTTGGAAACGATCCTTTTGTAGTTTTACTTGGAGATGACATGTATGTCTCTAAAGATAAACCTGCAATTAAACAAATGATGGATATGTTTGATGAAACTAAATCTTCTATTTTAGGAACTATGGAAGTTAAGTATGAAGATACATATAAATATGGTATTTGTACACCAAAGCATGAGAAAAAAGGAAGATTAGTTGAACTTAAAGATGTCGTAGAAAAACCAGACATTGAAGTCGCTCCATCAAGATCAGCAATCGGAGGCAGATATGTCTTAACACCAACTATATTCAAGTATCTTAAAAATCAACAAAAAGGTAAAGGCAATGAAATCCAACTTACCGATGCAATTTTAAGATTAATGAAAGAAGAAAAAGTGTTTGCTTATGATATCGAAGCTAAAAGATATGATGTCGGAAATAAACTTGACTATATAGAAGCTATCCTTGATACAGGCCTAGCAACCGCTGAACTTAAAGAAGGATTAAAAGCTTTAATTAAAGAAAAAGCTAAAATAAAATAAAGACTTTACTTTTTGTATATAAGACTTTATAATATAGATAACTCGTATGAGAGACCAGTAATATCACAATTTTTCTATCAAGAGAGAACACGGTTGGTGAAAGTGTTAAGAAAAAATGATATGAATCTACTCTTTAGAGGTGCTAATCACACCCGCACATCAGCGTTATAGATGATATAAGAGGGCTAGATAATTTATCTAGAACTAAGGTGGTACCGCGAAACTTCGTCCTTAGACAATATGTCTAGGGACTTTTTATATATAAAAGGAGGAATGAAAAATGTTAGATTTAAAATATGTTACAGAACATATAGACCAAGTAGTTGAAAGACTATCACAAAGAAATGGTGATTTTTCATATTTATATGAATTGGTCACATTACAAGATCAAAGAAAAGAATTCATCTCATCTGTTGAATCTAAAAAAGCACTTAGAAATGAATCATCTAAAAAGATAGGTGAACTCAAACGAAACAAACAAGATGCTACACATATTCTAGATCAAGTTAAAGATTTAGGAGATGAAATCAAAACTCTAGATGAAAAACTAAAAGATATTGAACTTAAAATCTTTGATATACTAGCCAATACACCTAACTTGTGTCATGAATCAATTCCAGTAGGAAAAGATGAAAATGATAACTTAGAAATTAAAAAAGTAGGAACACCTAAAACATTTGATTTTGAAGTTGTCGATCATGTAGAACTTGGAGAAAAACTAGATATTTTAGATTTTGAAAGAGCAGCTAAAATAACAGGCACAAGATTTGTTGTTGATAAAGGACTTGGAGCAAGACTTGAAAGATCATTAATTCAATTTATGATGGATCTACATAGTAGACATAATGATTACACAGAAATCATTCCACCATTCATCGTTAATGAGCAAAGTATGTTTGCAACAGGTCAGTTTCCTAAGTTTAGAGAAGATAGTTTTAGACTAGAACTAAAAGATCAAAACTACTATCTAAATCCAACAGCTGAAGTACCAACTATCAATTTATATCGTGATGAAATCTTAGATGGCACAAAACTACCTTTAAAGTATTGTAGTTTTACGACTGCTTTTAGATCTGAAGCTGGATCTGCAGGTAGAGATACTAGAGGTATTTTAAGACAGCATCAATTTAACAAAGTAGAACTTATTAAATTTAGTACTCCTGAAGATTCTTATAATGAGCTAGAAAGCATGTTATTAGACTCAGAAGAAGTTTTAAAACAATTAGGACTACCATATAGAGTTGTATCTTTATGTACAGGAGATATAGGTTTTGGAATGGCTAAAACATATGATATTGAAGTATGGATACCATCTCAACATAAATATCGTGAAATAGGATCAATCTCAAATGCAGAAGATTTTCAAGCAAGACGTGCAAATATTAGATTCAAAAGAACTAAAGATAGTAAAACAGAATATGTTCATACACTAAATGGATCTGGATTAGCTGTTGGAAGAACAATGATTGCTATTATGGAAAATTATCAAAACAAAGATGGTAGTATTACTATCCCAGAAGTCCTAGTTCCATATATGGGTGTAAAAGTAATCAATTAACACAATTTCACATGAAAAAAACATAGACGTCACATAGTGTTTTGCTATACTATAAGTACTTCATTTTTCTCTCTATTTATATACTCTATGTTATAATAAGTGTGCGCAAGCGCACTTATTTTACTTATTAAGGAGGAGTGCAGTATGAAAATATACTACGTTGAAGATGAAAAAGATTTATCAGAAATTATACGAAAATACTTGATGCGAGAAGGTTTTGATGTCACCGTTTTTTATGACGGAGAGACTGCAATTAAACATGTTGAAGATCAGGTAGACTTGTGGATATTAGATATTATGTTATCTGGAGAATTAAATGGTTATGACCTTATAAAAGCAATTAAAGGTGTTAACAGTCCTTCTTCAATTATATTCACATCAGCAAGAGACCAAGATCTAGATAAGATCATGGGATTAGAATTAGGTAGTGATGATTACCTTGCAAAACCTTATTCACCAAGAGAACTTATTTTAAGAGTTAAAGCAGTTTTAAAGAGACAACAACAATTCTCATCATCAGAAATTGCTCAATATGATCATTATGCTATTAATCTAACAAAACGCGAAATTAAATCAAATCATGGCATGATTGACTTAACGAATAAAGAATTTGAACTTTTATTGTTTTTTATAAAACATACAAATCAAGCCTTTTCTAGAGATGATATTTTAAAACATGTTTGGGGAGATAACTACTATGGTAGTGATCGAGTTGTTGATGATCTTCTAAGAAGATTAAGACATAAGATGCCAGACTTAAAAATTGAAACAATATATGGATATGGTTATAGATTATTATGAGACGATTTAAAAAAATGAAATTATCAACACAAATTAATCTTATTTTTACGATTGTGACTGTGTTTACAAGTTTCATTTTTTTGTTTGCGGTAAGCCAAATTATTAAAGATTCACGGATTCAACAAAACAAAGATCAACTTAATGCGTATTTTAATGAAGTCATTCAAACACCGGCATTATCAAAACCAGATGAAAGTAGATACAATGGATATCTTGTCTTTCAAGATGGAAGATTGTTATATAGTTCTAATTTTGAAATATTAGATGGTAATTTTACTGCAGCAAGACTATTCCAAATATACTCTATAAGACCTGGATTTGAAGCAGAAGATACCAAAGGTGAAGATACATATTATTTTAGATTCCAAAGAAGATCAGAATCTGATTTTACGATTGTTTTTACTGGCGATGATTATTTATCAGTTACAAACACTAGATATTCAGCATTTGTCTTTGTTTCTTTAATCGCAATTATTCTTTTAGGAAATATAACAATTCTTTTATGGTCAAGAATTACAGTCGATCGAGTTAAACGATTACAAAATGAAGTTTCTCTACTTACAAAAAACAATTATAGAGTACCTATTGATATGGATGGGGCTGATGAAATAGCTGATCTTGCATATACAATCGAGAAAATGAGAAGAGAAATTGAATCTAGCGATAATATAAAACAAGAGATGCTTCAAAATGTATCTCATGATTTTAAAACACCTATTGCAGTCATTAGATCTTATGCTGAAGCTATAGCTGATGATATATCAGAACCACATGAAGCAGCAATCATCATTAAACAGGCAGATATTCTAAATCAAAAAGTTAAACAACTATTAGAACTTAACAAATTAGAGTATTTAAAAGACCCATCACAATTTGAGATGGTTAGTATCAAAGAAATTATTAATAATATTATTAATCAACAAAAATATAGAACTCATTTAAAGATAAAAACAGATTTAGATGATTCTAAATATTTTGCAACTAAAGAAAACTTATTTACTGTATTTGGTAATATATTAGATAATGCTTTAAGATATGCAAAAAATGAAATCATTATTACATTAGAAAATAAAAAACTCACCTTCTTTAACGATGGCGAGCCTATAAGCGAAAAATTTATTGAACAACTATTTAAACCATATGAAAAAGGAGACAAGGGTCAATTTGGCCTTGGCATGAGCATTGTTCAAAAAACGTGTCAGCACTTCAATTTAATTTTAAAAGTTGTAAACATTGAAAATGGTGTAGAATTTATAATAGAGCCTCTTTAATCATAAGGGCTCTTTTTTTAAACTCATCTTTTGTGACATCATTCATGTGATTAACAAATTTAAGAGATACGTCATCATTTATATATCTAGGAAGCACATGAAAATGGAAATGAAATACTGTTTGACCAGCAGCTTCACCATTATTGCTTAAAACATAGATTCCATCAGCATCAAAAGCTTTTTTACAAGCGATACTAATTTTTTTAGTTATTTTAACAGCATGGGCTAAAAGATCATCAGGCATCTCATAAATGTTTTCATAAGGAGCTATTGGAACAACTAAAGTATGTCCTGGAGTTACTTGTGATATATCTAGAAAAGCTATAACCAATTCATCTTCATAAACAATATAAGCAGGAATTTCTCTATTTATTATTTTTTCAAAAACTGTTGACATAGCATACACCTCTTTCTTGGCTTTATTCTATCATAGATTCGTTGAAAATAGCATTAAAAAATGATATAATCATTTCGTATGTAGGAGGAATTATATATGAAAAAAATACCAGTAGGAATTTCTGGCCGTCATCTCCATGTAACATTAGAACATTTAGAAACACTTTTTGGAAAAGGTTACAAGTTGACACCAATGAAGGATTTAAGCCAACCTGGACAATACGCTGCAAATGAAAAAGTAGACGTTATGAGTCCTAATGGTAAGTTATTAGCAGGTGTACGTATTCTAGGACCGGTACGTCCGGCTTCACAAGTTGAAATATCTAGAAGCGATGCACTAAGATTTAAATTTGTTGCTCCAGTAAGATCATCGGGTGATGTTAAAGGTTCAGGAGCATGCACATTAATTGGTCCAAACGGACAAGTTGAACTATCAGAAGGCGTTATAATCGCAGATCGTCATATTCATTTTTCAGATGAAGAAGCTAAAACATATGGCGTAGAAAACGGACAAATTGTTAGTCTTAAGATTAGCGGCATTAAAGCTGGTATCCTTGATAATGTTTTATGTAGAGTAAGTCCTAAATACTTACTAGACTGTCATTTAGATACAGATGATGGTAGTGCATTTATGTTAAGTACAGGCGATCAAGTAGAACTTGTAAAATCATACACAATTAATCAATAAGCACCTGAAGGTGCTTTTTTACCATAAAGGAGTTGTTTTATTTGAATACATTAGATAGACAGCAAGTTTTAAAAGACCCTTTATATGGATATATCCATATAGATGATGTCATTATAAAAAAATTAATAGACACTAGTTTATTCCAAAGACTAAGAAGAATTAGACAATTAAGTGGTGTACAAATGGTCTTTCATGGCGCAGAACATTCTAGATTCACCCATTCTTTGGGTGTTTATGAGCTTGCATTTAGATTCTTAAGTGTAAAAGAGCTAAATGAAACACTAGATGAGAGAAGTCAGTTATTATTTAAAACATCAGCACTTCTTCATGACATTGGTCATGGGGCATATTCACATGCTTTTGAAGATGTTTTTAAAGTAGATCATGAACAGATTGGTGCAAGAATGATTACCAATCGTTTTGAAATAAGAGATATATTAGCAACTGTGGATAAAGATTTTGCAAAAGATGTTGCAAGTATTATTTTAAAAGAAGGAAGATTTCCAATCATAGAACATCTTATTTCTTCACAAATTGATATTGATCGACTAGATTACTTAGAACGCGATGCATATTATACAGGAACAGCTTATGGACACATAGATCTAGATAGATTAATGAGAGTGATGCATATTAAAGATGGAAAAATTATCTTTAGTGTGTCAGGTATCCATGCAATAGAAAATTATTTAATTAGTCGATACCATATGTATTGGCAAGTTTATTATCATCCAGTAGCAAGAGCGTATGAAGTCATTTTGGAAAAGATATATCTTAGAGTTAAAAATCTTTATTTAAAAGATTTTGAGTTTAAAGCAGATATAGAGCCTCTAAAACGATTAATTGAAAATCCTAATGATTTGGATAGTTTTATTCAAATCGATGATTTTTTCATTAATGGATTAATCTCAAGCTTTACAAAATCGAAAGATGATATATTAAAAACATTAGCAGATGATTTTTTAAATAGACATATTTGGAAATACATAGATGATAATAAAGCAAATCAAGAATTAATCAACCATATTAAAGCTACTTATGATCAACAAGAATTAGAATATTTTACAGCACATAAAACTGTCTCTAATAGAGCATATCAAAATGATAAAGCAGATATAGGAGATCAAATAGATATATTACTTAAAGATCAAAGTGTTTCAACTTTAGAAGAACAATCTGATATTATGAATGGGTTAATGTTATCAGGAGTTAAAGAAGATAAAAAGTTCTTCTATAGACCTTTATGAGACAAAAAGTATTTGTTGTTGAAGGAAGAAATGATTTTTCTAGATTAAAACAACTATACCCAGATATATTTATATTAACTACCAATGGTAGTGCTATATTAGATTCGACACTAGATGCTTTAGTTGAGCTTGATAAAACCCATGATATTATTTTGTTTCTAGATCCTGATTATGCAGGAGAAAGAATTAGAAAAATATTATCACAAAAATTAACTCATGTTTTTCATGCATTTATAGAACAAGATAAAGCATTTAGCAAAAATAGAAAAAAAATTGGTGTAGAACACGCTAAAAAAGAAGATATAGAATTTGCTTTAAAAAATATAAAAATGAGTTACGAAAACACACAAAGTGATATTGATATGCATTTTTTATATGAAGAAAAACTTATCGGACAAAAAGATAGCAAGAACTTAAGAGCTTATTTATCTAAAGAACTTCATTTAGGTCATGTAAATGGGAAGACTTTATTAGATAGACTTCATCAATTCAATATCTGTAAAAAACAAGTAGTAGAGGTACTTAAATGCAACATCAAGCAAAAAAACGATATGGACAAAATTTCTTAAGAGATAAAAATCTTTTAAAAAAGATTGTTAACCAATCGCATATCTTAAATAAAGATGTTATTGAAGTAGGGCCAGGCCAAGGTGCACTGACTTCCTTTTTAGCTGAACAAGCACATCAATTAACTTGTTTTGAGATTGATACATCTTTAAAATCTATTTTAGATCCTATTGAAGAACAATATGATAATCTAGAAATCATTTATAAAGATTTCATGACCGCAGATTTAACTGATTTAGGAGATGATTTACACGTTGTCGCAAACGTCCCTTATTATATAACCACACCTATTATATTTAAATTAATCGAAACACCACAAATTAAAACAGCTTCATTAATGATACAAAAAGAAGTTTGTGAAAGATTAATAGCTAAACCAGGGACTAAAGCTTATAATAACTTATCAGTTGTTATGGCATATCATGCGCATGTATATAAAATGATGGATGTTAAAAGACATATGTTTGTTCCACAACCAAATGTTGATAGTGCAGTTATTAGAATTGAAAAAAGAGATAAAGCTTTATTAGATCCTAAAGCTGAAAAGATTTTTATAAGTATTGTTAGAACAGCATTTAAACAAAAGCGTAAAACATTAGTTAATAATTGGTTTGAAGCATATCAAATTCCAAAAGAAGACATCATAAACTTCTTAAAATCATTTGATATTAACGAAAACATAAGAGCTGAAAAAATAGCGATAGAACAATTTATGAAATTAGCAGGAGCGTGGACATATGATATATGAAAAAGCGCATGCAAAAATTAATCTAGCATTAGATGTTATCAAAAAAAGAGATGATGGATATCATGAATTAAAGATGATCATGGTTCCAATAGAACTTCATGATCAATTATCATTTGAATTAAGCGATGATATAAAACTAACAAGTAATATTGATATCAAAGATAATCAAGTGTTAAAAACGGCATATTTAATTAAAGACAAATATAAAGTTGATACTGGCGCCCATATTTATCTTAAAAAGGATATACCTATAGGTGCTGGACTTGCTGGAGGATCATCTGATATAGCAGCAACCATTAGAGGATTAAATAAACTATGGAATTTAAATCTTGATAAGAAAGCATTAGAAGATATTGCCTTATCTCTTGGATCAGATACACTTTATTGTTTATACCAAAAACCAGCTTACGTTTATGGTAGGGGTGAACATCTAGAATTTATAGATTTACCTAAAACTGGAACAATTTTTTTATACTATCCAAAAATCATAAGTTCAACTGCATGTGTATTTAAAAACCACAATATTATTGATAAACAAAATCAATTTGAAAATCTTTTAGAAGCATATCAACACCAAGCGTGGGATTTGTTTTATAAAACTACTTATAATGCCCTACATTTAACAGCATTAAAATGCTATCCAGAACTACAAAAAGCTTATAAAATCATGAAAAATATCGATGATAACGCATTCATGAGTGGCAGCGGGTCAACTTTCTTTATTATAAATTCTAGTCAAAAAGATGAAGAAATAATAAAAAAAGCACAAGAAAACAACATTAAATTGGTTAAAACCAGCCTAAAAGCATAAAAAAACTTTGTATCAATGCGTGATTGTGCTATAATTTAGGTATAAAATGAAAGCGTCTTGGAGGGCATAATGAAAATAACTGATGTCAGAGTTAAAACAGTTCAAAGCGAAAGTAGATTAAGAGGTGTAGCAACTATTACTTTTGATGATAGTTTTGTTGTACATGATATTAGAATCATTGAGGGAGAAAATGGCTTGTTTGTTGCAATGCCAAGTAAAAAAACTCCAAATGGAACATTTAGAGACATCGCACATCCTATTCACGGAGAGATGCGAAAGCTTATTGAAGAAGCTATTGTTGCGGCATACAATGAATTGCTAGAAAAAGGACCAGAAGAAGCATAAAATTTATATTTTCATAAATACACTTTGCAAAGTCAAGGTGTATTTTTTTTGAAATTAAATCATATATACTCTGATTTAAAACTAGAATAGAAAAACAAATTTTTTTTTAATTTTTTCTTTACGAAATTACTAAAAATATGTATCGAAATAATGTATAATAGAGATGAGAATAATGAAGAGGTGGATAACAAATGTCTATTGTTTATGGAAAGAAGATTAAATTATTTGCTTTAAGTTCAAACAAGAAATTAGCTGAAGAAATTTCTGAAGCTTCTGGTATTGAACTTTCAAAAGTCGAAGTCGTAAAATTTGCTGATGGTGAAATATCAGTAAACATCGAAGACAGTGTTAGAGGACATCATGTGTTTGTAGTTCAATCTACATCAGCTCCAGCAAATGAACACTTAATGGAATTACTCATTTTTGCAGATGCACTAAAAAGAGCATCAGCTAAATCAGTTACAGTACTTATGCCTTACTATGGATATTCTAGACAAGATCGTAAATCAAAATCTAGACAACCAATCACAGCTAAACTAGTCGCAGATATGCTTCAAGTTGCTGGTGTATCAAGAGTTATATCTATCGATTTACATGCAGCTCAAATACAAGGGTTTTTCGATAAACCTATTGATAACTTCCCAGCTGCACCACTTTTAGCTGACTATTTTTTACATGAAAAAGATTTAAAAAATGTTGTTGTAGTATCTCCAGATCATGGTGGCGTGACAAGAGCAAGAATGTTTGCTAAGATGTTTAATTCACCATTAGCTATCATTGATAAAAGAAGACCAGAAAGAAATAAAGCTGTTGTTCAGCATATCATTGGTGATGTGAAAGGTAAAATCGCAATCATGGTTGATGATATTATTGATACTGCAGGCACCTTAATTGCAGGTGCAGAAGCTTTAATTGAAGCTGGAGCATTAGAAGTATACGCAGCAGCAACACATCCTGTTTTTTCAGAAGATGCAATATGCCGTGTTGACAAGTCAGTTATTAAACAAGTCATTGTTACTGATACAATAGAACTTAAAGGACCTTGTGTCTCTGATAAAATTGTTCAATTATCTATTGGACCACTTTTAGGACAATCTATCCTACACATCGTAAACGATGAGCCTATTAGTCAAATATTTGATAAAATCACACATAGGGATCATAAAGCGTGAAATTGATTATTGGTCTTGGTAATCCTGGTAGTAAATATCATCAAACAAGACATAACGTTGGGTTTATGGTTGTTGATCAATATGTAGGAACGATACAACAATCTTTTAAATTAGATACTAAATTTAATGCAGAAATATGCTTAACAAATATCAATCAAGAAAAAGTAATGTTTGTAAAACCATCAACTTATATGAATCTTTCAGGTGAAGCGGTTTATAAAATAATGAAATACTATGATATATCTTTAGAAGATATTATTGTATTTGTAGATGATATTAATCTTGATACAGGTAAACTTAGATTAAGATTATCTGGTGGACATGGTGGACATAACGGATTAAAAAACTTAATTGGATTGCTACATTCAAATGAGTTTAAAAGAGTAAGAATTGGTATAAGCAACAATCCAAATTTACAATTAGATCATTATGTTTTAAGCCAATTTGGAAAAGAAGAAATGATAGATATTTCTATAGCTATTAAACACTCACAAGATATCATTGATCAATTTATAAACGAAACACCATTTTCAGATATCATGACAAGATTTAACACCCAAACATAAGTTTGGGGTTTTTGTTCAAGGAGGTTAGTCTATGCTTGATGTCATAAAAATAGACAAAGATCTTGAAAAACTATTAGATCAACATAAAGATACAGTATATTTAAAGTCTTCAACAGATAGCTATAATTGTTATTTAATAACAAAGCGATTCCTAAAGATGAAGAAGACTGTTTTTGTTGTTACAGCAAATTTATATGAAGCACAAAAATACTATGACTCGCTATCTTTACTCAATCAAGAAGACGATGTTTTATTTTATCCTGCAGATGAAACACTAACTTCAATTATGGCTCTTGGGTCACCAGAATTTAAAAGTGAGCGTTTATATACGTTAAAACAGTTGATGACCAAAGAAGCATTTATAGTCGTTACAACTATGCAAGGCATTAGTCAAAGACAACTCACACCACAAGACTATAAAAAGAGTGTAAAGCAATTATTAAAAAATGAAAATTATAATATAAGCGACCTAACTACATTTTTAGTATACAGTGGATACCAAAGAACATTTACTGTTGAAAAACCCGGTGAATTCTCATTAAGAGGCCATATTCTAGATATCTACACTTTAAATAATGAGCATCCATATAGACTTGATTTTTTTGGAGATTCATTAGAACAAATAAAAATATTCAGTGTTGAGACACAACGTAGTTTTGCGGAAGTTGATACAATTGAAATTGCACCTATGCATGAACTTTTTTATACAGATCAAATGAAAGATTCAGCAATAAAAGATATCCAAAAACATTTTGAGGCATTTGATTTATCAGAGCGAGAAAATGAAAAATTTATCTCTGATATAGAATCAATTGATCTTAGACAAAAACTTGATACACTAGGCTTGTATATTCCATTTTTCAATAAAAAAGAAACAACAGTTCTTGATTTTTCACAGGATAAAGAAATATATTTGATAGATGTTCATAAGATGAAAGTTAATCAAGAACATATCAAAGATGATTTAAAAACTTACCAAGTGACAATGAATGGCCAAGCCTTTTTATCCATTAAGTATAGACTTCCTTTAGAGTCACATTTAAAAAAACAACATATAGAAATAGATAATTTTGGCATATCAAATCCAAATGCATTTTCTCTAAATGTCATGGCATCTAATCAATATCAATCTAATCTAGAATTATTTTATACAGATATGATGGACTATATTGGCAAATATAAAATATATCTATGTATTAAAACAAATCATTATTTCGAAGAAATGAAATCATTTTTAAAATTTAAAAAGATATCATATCTAAGACAAATAAAAGATGAAGTTGGTGTCTATCTTCTAGATATTTCAAGTCATGGTTCATTTATCTCAGTTCATGACCAAGTTGTTATTCTTGATGAATCAGAATTGTTCACCTATAAAGTTAGAAAAGCAATTCGATATAGAAGTGTTTTAAATCAATCTACAAAAATCAGAAAAGTTGAAGATTTAACCATTGGTGATTATGTTGTGCACTATGATTACGGTATTGGACAATATGTTGGTTTAAAAACAATGGAGCTTAGTTCAGAAAAAAGAGACTATCTACATATCATTTATGCAAATGAAGAAGCTCTATATGTTCCGATGGATCAAATTGATATGGTTTTAAAATATAGCAGTCATGAAGGACAAAAACCAAAAATATCAAAACTTGGTGGTAAAACTTGGACAAAGACTAAAGCTAGTGTTAGAATGCGTATTAAAGATTTAAGTGATAGACTAATTAAACTATATGCAATTAGAGATCAAGCACAAGGATTTGCGTTTTCAAAAGATAATGACATGATGGAAGCATTTGAAAGAGATTTCAAATATGAAACTACTAGAGATCAGCAAAAAGCAATCATTGAAACAAAACATGATATGCAACAAGAAAGACCTATGGATAGATTAATCTGTGGAGATGTTGGATTTGGTAAAACCGAAGTCGCTCTTCGTGCATCATTTAAAGCAGTACTTAATCAAAAACAAGTTCTATACTTAGTGCCTACAACAGTTTTAGCTAGACAACATTACTATACATTTAAAGAACGTTTTGATAAGTATGGTGCAAATGTAGCTTTATTGTCTAGATTTGTTACACCAAAACAACAAAAACAAACTATAGAAAAACTTGCAAAAGGATATGTTGATGTTGTTATTGGAACACATCGCTTATTATCATCAGATATAAAATATAAAGATCTTGGTTTATTAATTATAGATGAGGAACAAAGATTTGGTGTTGAACAAAAAGAGAAAATCAGAGAAATCAAGCATAACGTGGATACCTTAACGCTATCAGCAACTCCAATTCCTAGAACTCTACAAATGTCTTTGATGGGATTAAAGGATTTATCGATGATTGAAACACCACCGATGAATAGATATCCTGTTCAAACATATGTGGTTGAAAGGCAAGATGCTTTAATCAAAGAAGCAATAACACGAGAAATTTCTCGTGGTGGACAAATCTTTTACTTATTCAATAGAGTAACTGGTATGGAAGGCATGGTAAGAAAACTTCAAAAATTAGTACCAGATGCTAAAATTGGATTTGCTCATGGCAAAATGAATAGAGAATCCTTAGAATCTGTAATCTCAGACTTTATTGATCATCAATTTGATATTTTAGTATCTACAACTATTATTGAAACAGGTGTTGATATACCAAACACAAATACGTTAATCATCCATGAAGCCGATAAATTAGGATTATCTCAACTTTATCAAATAAGAGGACGTGTTGGAAGATCTGATAGAATTGCATATGCTTACTTATTATATGATCAATTCAAGAGTATTAATGATGAAGCAAAGAAGAGGTTAGCTGTTATTCAAGACTTTACTGCCCTAGGTAGTGGATATAAAATCGCAACTAGAGATTTATCTATTAGAGGAGCTGGAGATATATTAGGAGCTGAACAATCTGGTTTCATTGATAGTGTAGGTATAGAACTTTATATGAAACTATTAGAAGAAGCAATTACTGGTGAGTCTATAGAAAAAGAAAAATCAACACAAATTGATCAAATCTATGCACAACGACATGTAGACCCACAATATGTGGCTCAAGATAGCGCAAGAATTGAAATACATAAACGTATTAGTGAACTTAATAACATGCCTGATATCGAAGATTTAAAATTAGAATTAACTGATAGATTTGGGCAGTTAGATGCAGACCTACTTTTATATATGTATGAAAAACTATATAAGAAATTATCATATAAAATTGGCGCACATCAAACTATTGTTGATCTTAATCAAACAACGCTTATTCTTTCAATGGATGCATCTTCAAAGATTGACGGTAAAAAATTATTTGAAAAAGCAGAAAGCTTTAAATTGGCTAAAATTAGATTAAGTTATATTAGAGGGCATATCCACATTCAATTGATTACTAAAAACGTAAAACAACACTGGTTATATTTATTTGACCTATTTTTGGAAGATTTCATATATAATTAGAATAAGAGGTGAGTATCAATGGCTATAGATATTTTACAAATTTCGAAAACTGCTTTAGAGGCTCAAAAAACAAATCCCGATGTAATTAACGCATCAATTGGAATGTTTTTTGATGAAACGAGACATATCGGTGGTATGCCTTCAGTATCAAAAGCTTTAAGAGAACTACCGGATATGAGTATATTGCCATATCCAGCAGTAGATGGTGGAAAAGATTTTAAAGATCATGTAATTTCTTGGACGTTTGGTCAATATGAAGACCAAATAAGAAAAGAAATGTATGTGGATGCTTGTGCAACACCAGGGGGAAGCGGAGCAATTGCGTCAACATTTTCAGTTTATACAAAACCTAATGATTTTGTGTTTGTTTCGAACGTTAGATGGCAATATGACAGGTTTGCAGATCGCGCAAAAATAAAATTATTCGAACATAACATGTTTGATCAAGGTGGATTTGATTTAAAAAGCTTTGATGAACAATTAGGCAATCTTTGTAAGATTCAAAAACAAGTTGTTGTTATTGTCAATGACCCTTGTCATAATCCAACTGGATATACTTTAAGCTTAGATGAGTTTAAGGCAGTCATAGACATTTTAAATAAGTATCATAAAAACGATATTGTATTTTTATATGATGTTGCATATTTAGAATATACAAGTGAAAAAGACAAACGTATTAAAATGTTAGAACTATTAAGACTTGAAGAACATGTGCTTACAATCCTAGCTTTCAGTGGATCAAAAACTTTTGGAGTTTATGGGTTGAGATTAGGTGCAGCAATCGGTTTAACAAAATCTAAAACTAAAATTGATAATTTTAGACCAAGATTTGTAAATGAAGCAAGAGGGTCATGGTCGGCTACACCAACCATTTCCATAGAATTGTTAAATCACTTTTCAAAAAAAGAAAACCACGCTGATTTTCTTAAAGAATTAAAAGGTATCAAAGATATTGTACAAAAGAGAAGTGAACTATTTATATCTCAAGCAAATGAAATTGGATTGAAGACATATCCATTTAGATCAGGATTTTATGTCATTGCTTTAACAGATAAACCTATGGAAGTTTTTGAAAAATTAACTGAAAAAGGTATATATGTTGTTCCTATGGAAAATGGGATTAGAATTGCTTTATGTTCGATATCACTTAAAGAGATTGATGGGTTACCACAAAAAATTAAAACACTTATAGATTAAATTAAAATAGAGAATCTTTTAAAGGTTCTCTATTATATATCTTTCATCATTTAAAAGTTTAATAGGTCAACCTATTATGTTATAATTAAATTAGCAAAAAGGAGTGAATATTATATGTTTGGAGAACCAATTTGGAAAATAGCACTAGATTTTTATATCATCTGGATTTTAGTCTTTTTTCTGCTAAAATTTTTAATCACAAATAAAAGAATGCTGAGTGTTGTTCTTTCTTTTGTATTTATTTACGTGATTTATTATATTAGTAATCTAACTGATATTCTCGCAGCTTCACAAATTTTAGGATACGTTGTTTCATGGTTGCCAATTATTTTAATTATCATCATGGCTCCTGATTTAAGACGTTCTTTAGAAATTGTTTGGAAACAAGATAAATCAAAAGAAGATTTTGAAATGGGATCTGAAAGAACTAAACAACAAGTAGTTGATGCAGTGATGTATTTAGCTTCACAAAGCATTGGTGCGTTGATAACAATTGAAAAGCACAATACATTAGATCAATATGCAGATCGTGCAATTATGTTGAATAGTGATGTTTCAAAAGAAATATTAATCAATATTTTCACTCCAAATACACCACTACATGATGGTGCGGTTATTATTAGAGGTGATCATATTTTATGTGCAGGTTCATATTTTGTTTTATCAGATAATCAAAATTATGATAAAACAATGGGATCACGTCACCGTGCTGGATTAGGTATTAGTGAAATCACAGATAGTTTAACTATATTAGTTTCAGAAGAAACAGGTAATGTTTCAGTTGCAATAGAAGGTATTCTACTTAAGATGAATGATCGAGACAAACTTATGGAATATCTAAATATGTTTATGAAATAGGAGGTTCACATGAAGAAATTTTTATCATTTTTTATTGAACCATTTAAAGTTATATCAAATAGAAATATATCAGAGAAAATAGCAAGCGTTTTTACAAAGTATAAAGTTCTTTACGTGATTGCATCATTTATCATAACTGCAATTATCATTTTTTTCATCTATGCGAAACCTCATTTTGGGTGGTAATTGATATATGTTACAACATCCGATTTACCCTCTGATTATTTCAATATTCACTTTAGTCTTAGTTATCATGCAAAGTATACAAAGTGAAAAAGTATTAAAAAATAGATTAGTTATCTCGTTTTTTAACATAGCCATCGCTGTGATGGTTTTTGTCATTTATAATAACTTTATTTTAACAAGTGAGTTATATACACTACTGTATATCATCTTTAATTTCTTAGTATACTTCGTTTTTATTTTAGTTTTATATCAAGCATTTAAAACTTCAGCACTTAAAGCAAATCATTATCAGCTCTTTGTTAAATCTATTAAAAATAGCAGATGGAATGCATATTATGTTGTAGATAAAAAAGAAAGAGTTAAAGATATTTCTTTAAGTTTATTACAAGAACTAGGCATAGAAAAAGAAGAAATCATTGGTAAGAAACTATTTAACATATTAAATAAAACCGTTAGATTTACAAGATTAAATGGACTTGATATTAATAATAAACAATTAGAAAATTACTATAAAAACTATAAAGAAAATGCTAAACCGAATGATTCAGAAGTTCAAGAATTACAATTTTTAAATGACACAGGAGATCCTGTTATTCTTCGTTTAGTGATGCAACCAGTATTTGCTTTAGGTAAATATAAAGGTAGAATTTGTGTTGGTGAAAAGAAAACTGATTTTAATTTATTAGCTGTTGAAAAAGAACTTAATGATAGAAATAGTGAGTTAGAAAGCATAAGACATAAATTTATCGCAACTCTAGAATTAAGCGAAGAAGGATTGTTCTATATTGATTTAGATGAAAGAACTATTTGGGCATCTGATGCACTAGTTTCTAGTTTAGGATTACCTAGTAATTTACTAGACTTAACAGATTTTAGAAGATTGATTGAGGCTGAAGACTTAAAGAAGTATTTGGCATTATTGGGCGATTTAACAATTAATAAGACTCAGTATCAAACATCTTATAGAATCAAAATAAAGGGTAGATACATTTGGTTTAAAGAAAAAGGTAAACGCTTATTTGAAGATACGAATTCAGCTATTATTATGGGAACTTTAAATCCAATGAAAACTAAGCATTTTCAAGCAAGTCAAATTGATATACTTGATTTATTAAAAGATAGAAATGAATTTATGGCACATATGCATAAACTGTTTAATGATAATAGATATTTCCAATTAGTAGTTTTTAGATTACAAAATATACCTAAGATTAATGAAGACTATGGACGCGAAGTTGGGAATATGTTTATCGCAGAATACATTAAAAAAATGAGTTCATCGTTTGTTTCTGAATCAGGAGATATATTTAGAATCACTGGTATTGAGTTTGCTATAACAATTACGGATCCAAGAAAAATGGAAGTTTTAGCAAATGGTGTTAAATCTAATCCAACGTTCTTAAATTTAAATATGCAATATGGATCTATTTCAGAAGCCCTAGAAGTTTTCGCAGGTATTGCAGTTGGTGGATCAGATGCACATGAAGAACATCAATTATATCAAGCAGCTTATCAAGCGTTAAAGATTTCTTTAAATCCACAATTCTCATCACATGGTTGTTATTACAAAGATATCGTTTCATGACAAAAAAAGATATTAGAAAAAGCATGATGCTTATAAGATCAAAACAGACACCTGAAGATAAAAATTTAAGAGATCAACATATTATCAAACAAATTAAAGTTCATGAAAAATTTATATCAGCTAAAACAGTTGCAATCTTTTATCCAATGAAAAGTGAAATTGATTTACTTCAATTGCTTTCAAGTGATAAGATATTCTTATTTCCAAAAGTAAATCAAGATGATCTAGATTTTTATATTTTTGATGAATATATTGAGTTTGAGAAAAGCAGTTTTGGTGTCTTAGAGCCAACTGGAGATAATATTTATAAAGACAAAATAGATTTGATGATTGTTCCTGCACTAGCTATTTCAAAAGAGTTTGATAGAGTTGGATATGGAAAAGGGTTTTATGATAGATACATTTCAAATCATGATATAGAATATACACTTGGTGTGATTTATGATTTTCAAGAGTTAAATCATATAGATGCTTCACCACTTGATCGAAAGTTAGATCAATATATAAAGGGGTCACTATGAATACAGCACTTATAGTTGCGGCGGGTACAGGTTCTAGATCACAACTCAAAATCTCTAAAATACTATATAAAATAAATGATAAACCGATCTTCATGTATAGCGTAGATTTGTTTAAATCTCTTGGCTTTGAGATTTGTTTAGTCATAGCTAAAAATGATATGAAAGATGTTATCCAATATGTTGACCCATCTGTTAAGATAGTTATTGGTGGTAAAACAAGAAGTGAAAGTGTACAAAGAGGGTTAAAAGAAGTAACAACCCCTTATGTGTATATTCATGATGCAGCAAGACCACTCATTACTAAAAAAGCAATTTTAAACATGGAAAACGCATTACAAAATCATGATGCGGTCATGTTATCTGAACCAGTCACATCAGCATTAAAATATAATCTTAAACAAAATATAACATCCGTAAATAGAGATGATTATCTTTTATCACAAACCCCACAAGCTTTTTTAACAGAAAAAATTAGATATGCTTCTTTAAGAAATCAAGAGTCGTTTGATGATGATATTAGTTTGTATCAAAGTTTTTACCAAGATGCATCGATACATGTCATTCATAACGATGAACCAAATCCTAAACTAACTTATTTAGAAGATTTCACAAATTTAAAATACCAATTAGAAGGTGATTCGAATATGCGTATCGGCCATAGTTTTGATATTCATCAATTAAAAGAAGATAGAAAACTAATATTAGGTGGATTAACTATAGAACATGATAAGGGACTAGATGGTCATAGTGATGCAGATGTATTAACACACGCTATTGCAGAAGCTTTGCTAGGTGCACTAGCACTAGGTGATCTTGGTTCACACTATCCAGATAACGATTCCAAATACAAAGATATATCATCAATTGAGTTATTAAAGGATGTTTATCAAAAAATTAAAGCTCTTTCTTATGAAATTATAAATATTGATTCAACAGTTTATGCTGAACTTCCTAAATTAAATCCGTATATTACGGAAATGAGAAAAAAGATTTCAGAAACTCTTGATATTGATATTTCTAAAGTGAGCATAAAAGCAACAACATATGAAAAATTAGACGCAATAGGAAATCAAAAAGCAATTGCTGCAGAAGCAATTACATTATTAAAGAAGGTGAATGTATGATAGTAGAAACTGAATTTGGAGATTTTGAAATATTAAAAGATCATAGAGAAACATTTGATCTCTTAGCTTTTACAGAACGCTACGTTGATGTAGCTTTTGACAGATATACATATCTTGTTGGAGATATGTCATCAGAGAAATTAAGAATCAAAGGGTTTAACTCAGATCCTAAAAGTAGTAATGGATTTAAACGCATTCCAGACTACTTAAGTGAATCATGCAATTTTAATTGTGGTTACTATATTTTAAAACGACTTAAGAAAGAAAAAACAACGGACTAAATTGATTGCAACTTCTAGTAATATGTTATATAATCATAATGTTAAAGAGGTGAAAACAAATGGATGAAACAACAAAACAAGTTCATGTGTTAATAGATAAAGTAAGACCATATTTACAACGTGATGGTGGAGATATTGAAATCGTTAATGTTGAAGATGGGATTGTTTATGTAAAAATGATGGGTGCATGTGATGGGTGTGTCGCAATAGATGTCACATTGAAACAAGGGATAGAAACTATGCTATTGGAAAATGTCCCAGGTATCATTGCAGTTGTTAACTTAGATTAAACAATAGACGGTCTTTGACCGTCTTTTTTAAATCATAAATTTCGGAGGAATGTATCATGGAAAGAAAAGTGGGAATAGTAGTAGATTCTACCTTTGGATTAGATCAAACATTTATTAAAAAGGAAAACATAACAGTAGTTCCTTTAAAAGTAATTATTGGTCAAGCAGAATATACTGATGGCAACATAGATCCAAATGCGGTTGTAAAAGCATTACAAGAAAAAATACATGTTAAAACAGCACAACCTGCACCTGAATTATTTAAAAAAGCATTTGAAGATCAACTTAAAGTATATGATGAAGTTATATGTATGACTTTATCAAAAACATTGAGTGGAACTGTAAATAGTGCAAATCTAGCAAAAACAATTTTAGATAATGAAAATGTTATTGTTGTAGATACTGAAAGCACAATTAATGGTTCAGGCTATTTAGCTGAAAAAGTATGTGAATTTTTAAATGAAGGACATACAGCAAGTGAAGCTATAGGCTATTTAAGTGATTTAAAAGAACAAGGATCACTTGTTTTTACTGTAGATAACTTACAAACACTATATTTAAATGGTAGATTAAGTAGAGTATCTGCAGTTATTGGGAATATGCTTAAGATCAAACCTATTCTAAGATTTAGACGAGGTGTTTTAGATGTTGAACATAAAGCCAGAAATTTTAATAATGTCATATTATATTTAATCAAACAAGTAGAAATGCTTTTAGAATATGGAAAAGATGTTGTTGTTAGAATTGCATATGTTGATCGTTCAACTGAAGCGAAACAATTGGAACAAGAAATTTTTCAATTAGGTGAACGTGTGCATGTAAAAATCACAGGTGTTATTTCACCAGTGATATCAGCACATGTTGGACTTGGTGGATTAGGTATCTATCTTGCATATGAATAAACTACATTAAAAGAGGTATCAAAATATGTCAAAAGCATTAGTTCTGTGTTATTCATTTGAAGGATTTACCCTTCAAATGGCAAATTTTATTAAAGAGGCTCTTCAAATTGAAGTCATTGAAATCAAACCTTTAAATGAATTAAAAACAAAGGGTTTTTATAAGTATATTTGGGGTGGAAGACAAGTTGTCTTAAAAAAGAAACCAGAATTAAGTCCCCTAGATGTAGATTTTGATTTATACGATACCATTTTTATAGGATCACCTATATGGGCAGGGACTTATGCACCACCTATTAGAACCTTATTAGAAGATGGTATGCTTAAAGGTAAAAAGATTGCTTATTTTTACACGCATGAAGGCGGAGCATCTAAAGCAGCTAGTAGAGCAAAACAAACTATTGAAATACATAATAAGTTTATTGGATCTTTATCAATTTTAAATAAAGTAGCTTTACTTGATCAAAATAAAGATGAAATTATTGCTTGGTCAAAAAGTATGCTAGAAGTTTAGGTTTTGATATGAAAAAAACAAAAAAAATATTTAAAATAACATTGATTACCATTTTATCTTTGGTCATAGGACTTACACTGGCGTTATTTATCTATACTAGAAATTCATATAAACCATTAGATGAAATGTATCAAGAGATTAGTTTGTTAAATACAGATGATATTATGGTTGTTGATGATTTTGATCAAATAAGCTATTTCGTAGATCAACCTATTAAAAATATAGTTATTATTCCAGGCGGTAAAGTAAAACCTGAAAGTTATCAATATCTTGCAATAAACCTTGCATTAGAAGGTTATGATGTAACGATTGTTAAAACAGTATTTAATCTAGCAATTCTAACACCTAACTATGGGGCAAGATTCTTAAAAGATGATATAGATAATGTTGTTATAGGACACTCATTAGGTGGAACTGTAGCAAGTCTGTTTAGTAGTAAAGCAGATGTAGTTAGCGATATTATATTTTTAGCAAGTTATCCAATTTCAGATGTAAAGAATAAAAACGTATTAATAATAACTGGACAATTTGATGAAGTTTTAGATCAAGAGAGTCTAGATAGTAGTCAAGATTTATTGCCAGACAATAGTACAACATATGAAATAATTGGTGGAAATCACGGACAGTTTGGATGGTACGGGATACAAAAAGGTGATGGCATTGCAACTATTACCACCAAAGAGCAACAAGATACTATTGTTAACCAAATTATAGATTTTATTGAATAAATATGTATATAAGTATAAATCATCGAATTTTGATGATTTTTTTATTTTATAAATATTTGATATATAATAAAGATAATTAGTATAAAATCAATACACACATTTATGTTTATACACGCAACCAACAGTTGCTTGCCAGTATTTAAGAAGCGTTGTATACTGAAAATGTAAGGAGGGTAGAAATGCTAAATTTAGAAATTATCAGTAAAAAGATTATTGAAAAAAGAAAACAGATTGGCATGACACAAAATGAATTGGCAGATGCACTTTATGTCACTAGACAAGCTGTGAGTAAATGGGAGATGGGAAAATGTCTTCCAAGTATTGATGTTCTAATTGAGATGACAGAATTATTTGATGTTACTATCGATTATATGTTAGATGGTTCTGATTTAAGAGACAATGATTATGCAACGATGCTTATGCAATTTCCAAGAGAAGCTGTAATTTATCGGTTCATTAACTCTGATAATCTTAATGAAAATATCAAAAATATATTTTACCTCCTAACAACAAAGGAGAGAAAACAAATGATAAATCAAGTTTTAAATGGGCATTTAAAACTAGATACCCAAATGTTATGGCCCTACTTAAGTAGGGCAGAAAGAAAATACTTATTAGGCAACATGAAATCAAAAGATATAGATAAAAATATAGAAAATCTATATGATATGATGTCTACTGAGGAAAGATTGATGATGAATATGGATTGGAATCATCATGTATTAAAAAAAACTAAAAAGGAGAAAAATAAATGAAATATACACATTTATTACCATTTATGGAAAAAGAAGAATTAAAAAAAGTAGCATTTGAAATTGTTAACGGTGAATTAAAAGGTGTTAATTTAGTGACATTATATCCATTCCTTGATAATGAAACATTAGATGCAATTGTTGATTTACTTATTGAAAAAAAAGAAAAATCAGGTTTAGCTGGAGCTATTCCCTTCTTAAGAAAAGAAAAAATTAAAGAAATTTATGAAGCAGCAGAAAGTGGTCAACTCCCAAATTTCAACTCGTCAGTGTGTTTGCCATTCTTAGATGCTGATAAAATTAAAGAAATATTTAGAGATCTTATGCAAAAAGCTTCATCTGAAGCAAATGATGATGTTGAAGACGAAAGTGAAGATTAATAATAATAAAATTTAAAATATAAAGATAAACCAGAACAAAATATTTTGTTCTGGTTTTTTTTATCATAAATAGATTTTTATAAAGCCGTATGTTTAAAAAGCTAAGGCTTTTTCTTTATGAATTTATGATGATAAGTTTAAGTAAAAAAGGTGTTGACTCTCACGTAACGTGATAGACTATAATAAAGGTAAAAGGAGTTGAGACTGTGAACTACAAAGTAAAACAAGTATCCAAATTAGTAGGAGTAAGTGTTAGAACCCTCCATCACTATGATGAGATAGGTCTTTTGATGCCAAAGTTTATTACTGATGCTGGATATAGAATATATGCTGATGAAGACCTAGAAAGATTACAGCAGATTCTTTTTTTTAAAGAACTGGATTTTAGCCTACAAGAAATAAAAAATATTTTAGATACTCCAGGTTTTGATAAGAAAAAAGCTTTATATAGGCATAAAAAATTATTAATAGAAAAAAGAAAAAGGGTAGAAAGACTCATAACTACTGTTGAAAAAACGTTAAAAGCATTTGAAGAGAGAAAGGATATAAACACTATGGATATGTTTGAAGGTTTTGATATGACTGAGATAGAAAAGCATAAAGAAAAATATGCTGAAGAAACAAAAGAAAAATATGAAAATAATAGTGCCTACATAGAAAGTATTAAAAAAACTTCTAAGTATACTAAAGAGGATTGGGCTAGAATTCATGCAGAGAAAGAAAAGATTGATAAAAAGATAATAAGCAACATGGATAAAGGTGTTAAAGATGTTATTGTTCAAGAAGAGGTAGCAAAATTAAGACAACATATAACTGATAACTATTATCAATGTACAGTTGAGATATTTAGAGGACTTGGAGATTTATATGTGCAAGATGAACGTTTTACAAAGAACATTGATAAAAATAAATCTGGTTATGCAGTATTCTTAAGAGAAGCTATACATTACTATTGTGATCGTTTTAAATAATTTAAGTTTTTAAATCAATTTTTGAAAAATTAAAGTCATGTTTTTTGAAAAGATAGAAACTATAAAGTTTATTTCATAAATTTGAAATAAACTTTTTCTTTTTATCGTATTTTTTACAAAAAACACATTTTTAATAATTGCTATATCATAGATAATTACATGAAATATGATATAATAACAACGAGGTTTTTGATATGAAACTAAATGATAATATTGTATGTAAAATTACAGGTATTCAGCCATACGGTGTTTTTGTATCATATGACGATTATGTAGGCTTGATTCATATTTCCGAGGTATCAGATCAATATGTCGCATCTATTGAAGACATACTATGTGTAGGAGATGAAGTAGAAGCCACCATTTTAGAAATTGATGAAGAACAAAAAAGACTTAAATTAAGTTTTAAAAAGGCGAATCCCATCCATCCTAGAATCAAAAAGATGGTAAAAATTAAAATTGGATTTCAATCGTTATTCAAAGCGTTACCGTTTTGGATAGACAAAACAAAGAAATAGAGGTGTTTTTATATGGCACATATCAATATCGTGCTTGATGACGCACGCTCATTTTTGAGCGAGCAACCAGAAAAATTGCAAAAAAGAGTAAACGAAGTACATGAAATGATTCACAACAAGACAGGAAAAGGCAGTGATTTTTTAGGATGGCTAGATCTTCCAGAAAATTATCCTAAAGATGAATTTGAACGTGTCTTAAAATCTGCTGATAAAATTAGAAATGATAGTGATGTTTTAGTTGTTATTGGTATAGGCGGGTCTTATTTAGGATCTAAAGCGGGTCTTGAATTTTTAAACGAGCCTTTTAAACAAAAAAAATTAGAAGTTGTATTTGCAGGACATCAAATGTCTGGTAGCTATTTAAATCATTTAGTTTCTTACTTAAAAGATAAAAAATTTAGTATAAACGTTATTTCTAAATCAGGGACAACCACTGAACCAGCGGTAGCTTTTAGAGTTTTAAAAAAACTTCTTGAAGAACAAGTTGGTTTAGTTGAAGCTAGAAAAAGAATTTATGCAACTACAGATAAGGCAAGAGGTGCACTTTATAGCTTGAGTAAAGAAGAAGGCTATGAAATGTTTATTATTCCTGATGATATAGGTGGTAGATATAGTGTTTTAACTCCAGTAGGATTATTACCACTTGCTGCAGATGGAATTGATGTTAAAGAAATGCTAAAAGGTGCACACGATGCACAGTTGCGTTTTTCAAATCCTAAATTAGAAGAAAACGAAGCATATCTATATGCTGCAACTCGATATCTTTTATACAAAAAAGGATATAAAATTGAAATGCTTGTTGGTTATGAGCCAAATTTACTATATGTTAATGAATGGTGGAAACAACTTTTTGGTGAATCAGAAGGCAAAGAGAATAAAGGATTGTTTGTTGCAAGCGCTGGGTTCTCTACAGATCTTCACTCTTTAGGACAATACATCCAAGAGGGCGAACGTCATTTATTTGAAACAGTCATTAAAGTTGAAAATACTACATTAGATACAATTATTCCAAGTGTAAAAAATGATTTAGATCAACTTAACTATTTAGCAGGAAAAACACTATCTTATGTAAATAGCCAAGCTTTAAAAGGCACAATGATGGCGCATAAAGATGGTTTAGTTCCAAATATGTTATTAAGTATTCCTTCATTTGATAGTTATACATTTGGATATTTAGTGTACTTCTTTGAAAAAGCATGTGCGATGAGTGCATATTTAATTGAAGTTAATCCATTTAATCAACCAGGGGTAGAAGCATATAAAAAGAATATGTTCGCACTTTTAGGAAAAAAAGGATATGAACACGTATTAAAATAGGAGACATATGAAGAAGAAAATAACAAATAGTGTAGAAGAAACTAAAAACTTAGGATTTGAAATTGGATTATTATTAAAAGATGAACCACATGTGGTTATCTTATTAGATGGTGATTTAGGTGTTGGTAAAACAACTTTAACTCAAGGCATCGCTAAAGGTGCAGGAGTTGAGCAAATCGTTAATAGTCCTACATATACTATATTAAAAAAATATGAGAGTAAAGATGGAAGAACAACATTTTTTCATTTAGATTTATATAGATTATCTGAATCTGGGGATGACTTTGATTTAGAAGAATATATTGATGGAAATGGTATGGTTGTTGTTGAATGGCCGTTTCAAGTTGAAGAATTATTGCCAAATGACTATTTACTCATTAAAATAAAAAAACTTTCAGATACCCAAAGAGAGTTTATTTTAGATTGTGTTGGATATCCATGTAAAAGAGCGGTGGCTTACGTATGAAAAAGAGATTATTATTTGATGTTTCAACAAGTGTAATGTTTGTTGGATATGCTAAAGATGATGAATTAGCAGATTTTAGTATAAGAATAGCTAAAAGAGACCATGCTAAATATTTAGTAGATCGAATTGAACAAGTTATCAAAAGAAATCATCTAACAATAGACGATATTGATGAAATCATTATCGGTATTGGACCAGGAAGCTATACAGGATTAAGAATTGCTGTGATGGTTGGTAAAATGCTAGCTTATACAAAAAACATACCCTTAAGAACGGTAAGTTCACTTTATTTCATGACAAGTGGGTATGAAGAAAAAGTTGCTGCATTGATAGATGCAAGAAGAGGATTTGTTTTCTCTGAAGTACACGATAAAGACCAAATTTTGTTAGAAGATGGATATAGATATTTAGATGACTTATCAAGCATTGATGTATATAAAGGATCTAAGACTGTTTTTATTGATGATAGAAATTTTTTAGTCTCAGCTAAACTTGTTTATCAAAAAAGCGTTCTAGTAAAAAATGTTCATGATCTTGTTCCTAATTATCTAAGAAAGACGGAAGCTGAAAATAACCATGATAAGAAAAGCAGAAGTTAAAGATATATTTTATATTGTCAAACTAGAGAAAAAAGTATTTAATCAATCACTTGGAGAAAAATTTATTCTTCAAGAATTAATTGATAATCCTTTTAGCCATTATTTTGTCTATGAAAGAGGAAATGAAGTCATAGGATATATAGGCTTTAGAGTATATGACAACCAAGCAGAAATGATGAATTTTGCAGTTCTTCCTGATCATCAAAATGAAGGATTAGGAACTGAACTTTTAACCTATACTACAAATTATTTAATAGATTTAAAAGTAAAAATGATGACTTTAGAGGTCAGAAAAAGCAATAAAAAAGCTCAGCACATTTATGAAAAAATAGGATTTAAAGTGTCTCATATCCGTAAGAAATATTATGAAAACGAAGATGGATATGTATGCATAAAAGAGGTGAAATAATGAACATATTAGCAGTAGAAAGCAGTTGTGATGAAACCAGTGTTGCCATTGTAAAAGATGGTAAAGAAGTTCTATCTCATATCGTTTTATCACAAATTGATATACATAAAGTGTTTGGTGGTGTAGTACCCGAAATCGCATCACGAAACCATGTTATCCATATGACTAGAGTATTTGATCAAGCAATAAAAGATTCAAAATTATCAATTGATGAAATTGATTTAGTTGCTGTTACTCAAGGTCCTGGGTTAATAGGAAGCTTATTAGTTGGTATTAATGCAGCAACAGCATTTGCATTTGCAAATGGTAAAAAAATTATAGGAGTCAATCATTTAATTGGCCATATTTATGCAGCTAATATTGAACACACGATAGAGTTCCCTGCTATTGCATTACTTGTAAGTGGTGGACATACTGAATTATTATATTTAAAAGATCATATGGATTTTAAAATGTTAGGTACAACCCTAGATGACGCAGTAGGCGAAGCTTATGATAAAGTAGCAAGAACACTTGGCTTAGATTATCCAGGAGGACCTATTATAGATAAATTATCATTATTAGGAAAAGATACGTATAATCTACCTCGTGCATATTTAGAAAAAGATTCATTAAACTTTAGTTTTTCAGGATTGAAAAGTTCTGTCATCAATATAGTTCACAATGCAAATCAAAAAAATGAAGAAATTAGAGTTAATGATATGTGTGCATCTTTTCAAGCAAGTGTGTTAGATGTTTTAGTAGATAAAACAAAACTAGCTTGTCAAAAGCTTGATGTTAAACAAGTTATTATAGCTGGTGGTGTTGCAGCAAATAAAGGATTAAGAGCAAGAATCAAAGAAGAGATTAAAGATAAAGAAATTTTAATTCCAGATATGAAATACTGTACAGATAATGCAGCAATGATTGGTGCTGCAGCATACTATCAATATCAAAAACAAGGGGCACATCCTAATTATCTATTAGGTGGGCTATCAACGATTGCTTTTGAAACCATGGAAATTAAATAAAAAATTTAAAGTCTTGCGATTGTTCATTTATAAATGATTTTTCGCAAGACTTTTTTAAAAAATATACAAACAAAGCAATTTACGATATTTGAACAAAAGTATCATATTAATGCAATCATATTGTGTTTTTAGCGTAAATGTTATAATATATACTCAAATAAAAGAGGTGATTAGCATGAAGTTTTTATTTAAAATTATAGTTATACCCATTTTGTCAATAATTGCCATTCCACTTATTATGGCAGCTTTATTATATAAAAGTGTAGAAATACCTGTTGATGATTTTACATCTGACGGTAACACAGTATTGATAGCTGATATGATTAATGAGGAAGTTGATACTTTTTTAGAAAGTAATGATACCGATTCAGCAATTGAATTAGGAATCTCTCAAAACGAAGCAAATTTAATGTTAAAAGAAACTTTCTTAGGTATGAATCCAAACTATCTAGTAGATAGTGCTACTGATGACGAAAAAAATTACGTCATGAAGGAACCTATGTATGGTTATCAAGGTAGCTGGGTAAGATTTGAAGAAAGTAAAGTTGAAATTGAATCCGGAATACATTTATTCATGTCTGGAATCACATTTAAAACAAGACTTTTAATTACATTTGAACTTGAAGCTAATACAGATGAAATTGTATTAACTTTAGATAAGTTAACTATCGGAAATCTTCCACTTGCTTGGGCTTTTGGAGCTGCTGATTGGGCAGTGTCTACGATTACAGGCAACGATTTAGAAGAAATGATTAATGGCCAACTTAATGGTATGGCAGAATTTGATCCAACAAAACGAGAAATTAGAGTTGATGTACAAACATTAGTTGATTCACAAATAGAAAATAGTGAACAAGCGGCATTAATTAATTCACTTATGGCATTTGTTGATGAAAACGAATTATTAGAAATAGGATTTAATGATGGTAGTTTTGATGCTTCTCTAGCTTTAGGTAAAACTAAAGATTCTGATCCAGCATTTGAATTAACTCCAGCACAAAAAATTACAACTGATCAACAATTACAAGATATTCTAGAATCAAAAGCGACTTCAATTTTATTATCTTCATTAACTACAGATACTGATCCATATATTGAATTCCGCGAATTAACTTTAAATAGAGTATTAGATTATATGTTAAAAGATCAACAACAAGCTCCAGGCATTCTTATAGAATCACCGTTACTTGAAGATTATACGATGACAGCATATGTTCCATATATAACAATGACAGATAATTTATTTGTTGTTAATATACCTTTAAAAATTGTTTCTATATTAGAACCGACACATAGTTTCCAAACAATTATTAAAATTGATGCACTTCCTACTATCGTTACGACTACAGAGGGTACTGATTTAGTGATCGTACTTAATGAATTAACTGCAGGTGAAGTAACATTAACTGAAGAACATGTTGGAAATGTTTTAACTATGTTAGGTGATACTGACTTGATTAATGAAGATGGAAATCTTGTCATTAGAAATTTCGATGAACAAATGAGTCAAGCTGGTATGACAATTAACGCGGTAGCAATGGTTAACAATAAACTTAGACTATATGTTGGTCTAGGCGATACAATCCTTTTAGGTGACTTGCAAGACACTATTAGCGACGTATTAGATGGTTTAAGTGGAGATACTGATCTTCCACCAGAAATTGTTGACTCAGTAGATGATATAATCGCTAGCTTAAGTGACCCAGCAGGTGATCCCGAACAAGCAGTTGAAGCTTTCATGGATACGCTTGAAGGTCTTGATGACGCTGAACAAGAAGAAGTATTTGATGCATTATTATTAGAATTAGAAGATAGTTCATTAACATTAGAAGATATTTTAGGTTTAACATTACCTTAATCAATTATTATAAAAGCTTAACTTTAAAATAGTTAAGCTTTTTTCTTTATATAGAAATCATGATAAAATAACTAGAGGTGGCAATATGAAAAAAGACTTTGTAAAAATAAATGAAAAAACTGTTGATGAGTGGTGTAAGCAAGGATGGGAATGGGGAAAACCTATTGACCATCAAACATATATAAATGCTACTAAAGGTAAGTGGGATGTTGTGCTTACTCCAAACATAGTCGTTCCTAAAGACTGGTTCTTGCCTTTTAAAGGGTTAAGAGTTCTAGGTTTAGCAAGTGGAGGCGGACAGCAAATGCCAATTTTTGCTGCACTTGGAGCGCAAGTTACTGTCTTTGACTTATCAGATGAGCAATTAAAGAGTGAAAGAATTGTTCAACAAAGAGAAGGATATGATATTACTATCATTAAAGGAGATATGACTAAAAAACTACCTTTTAAAGATGAGTCATTTGATTTAATCTTTCATCCTGTATCAAATGTTTATGTTAAAGATGTATATCATGTTTTCAAAGAATGTTCACGTGTTTTAAGAAAAGGCGGACTTCTATTATCAGGCTTAGATACAGGCACTAATTTTATTGTTGATGAATCTGAAACACAAATAGTTCATAAGCTTCCTTTTGATCCGCTTGTTCATCAAGATCAATATGATTTTATGATTAAAAATGATTATGGTATGCAGTTTTCTCATACAGTAGAAGAACAAATCAAAGGTCAATTACAAGCAGGATTTGAACTTCTTGATATCTTTGAAGACACGAATAATGAAGGTCGACTCTTTGAATTAAACATTGGGTGTTACATTGGGACAAAATCACGGAAGAAATAAAAAAATTCATACGGCTTTAACTTGAGGTTTAAGCCTTTTTATCATATAATATAGTAGACTTGAGGTGAGTTATATATGGAAAATCATTCAAACTTTATAAAAACAATTATAGAAACAGATTTAGAAAACAAAAAACATGACCAAATAATCACAAGATTTCCACCAGAACCAAACGGACATCTACACATTGGACATGCACGAGCAATTATTACTGACTTTGAGAGTGCAACTGCGTATGGTGGGTATACTAACTTGAGATTTGATGACACAAATCCAGTAAAAGAAGATGAAAGTTATGTACAAGCAATTATTAAAGATATTAAATGGTTAGGCTATGAGCCTGCTCAAATTTTATATGCATCAAATTATTTTGATGAAATGTATGATCGAGCAGTTATTTTAATCAAAAAAGGATTGGCTTATGTCGATCATCAAAGTATTGAAGAAATTCAAAATACCAGAGGTAATATCAATCAACCTGGAAAGCCTTCACCATATAGAAATAGAAGTGTAGAAGAAAATCTTTCTCTTTTTGAAGATATGAGAAATGGTAAGTTTGAAGAAGGCACATGTGTCTTAAGAGCTAAAATAGATATGGAAAGTCCAAACATGAACATGCGAGATCCTGTTATTTATCGTATTAGCTTTGCATATCATCATAATACAAAAGATAAATGGTGTATTTATCCAATGTATGACTATGCACATCCAATTGAAGATGCAATAGAAGGCATCACGCATTCTCTATGCTCTTTAGAATTTGAAGATCATAGACCTTTGTATGATTGGGTTGTAAAAGAAACTGAAATGCCTAAAATTCCTAGACAAATTGAATTTGGTCGTTTAAATATCGAAAATACAGTTTTATCAAAAAGATTTTTAAGAGCTATCGTTGAAGACCATAAAGTTAGAGGATGGGATGATCCAAGAATGCCTACCATAGCTGGTATGAGACGAAGAGGATATACAGCTCATGCGATTAAAAACTTTATTTTATCAACAGGCTTATCTAAAATAAATTCTACAGTATCAATAAATATGTTAGAAGCAGCAGTAAGAGATGATCTTCAAGATGTCGCATATCGTGCAATGGCTGTTTTAGATCCTTTAAAAGTTACGATAACAAATTATCCAGATGATCAAATCGAATATTTAGAAACTGATTATCATCCTGACAAACCTGAAATGGGTAAAAGAAATATTCCTTTTGCTAAACATTTATATATTGAAAAAGAAGATTTTGTTTTAACAAAACCAAACAAGAAATATAAGAGATTAGCTTTAGGTATCGAAGTAAGATTATTTCATGCATATTTTATTAAAGCAAATGAAGTTAAATATGATGATCAAGGAAATATCATTGAAGTGTTAGTGACATATGATCCGATCACAAAATCAGGATCAGGGTTTGACGATAGAAAACCTAATGGCACCATTCACTTTGTGGAAGCAAGTACTGCACAAAAAGCAACTTTTAATTTCTTTGATGCGATGATTATTGGTGATGACTCTATGGAATTACTTGATAGATTCAATGATGATTCATGGCATGTTAAACAAGGTTATGTTGAACATGACTTAATTAACTTTAAACCACAAGATAAATTCCAATTTATTAGAAATGGTTATTTTAATGTGGATGATGATTCTACAAAAGATCATTTAGTATTTAATGAGATTGTACAACTAAGAAGTAGTTATAAATAGAAAGTTGGTGAGCCATGAATTGGCTAGCAACCTTAAATGAATCTCAATTACAAGCGGTAATCCATCCAGGCGGACCGCTTTTTGTTGTAGCTGGAGCAGGAACTGGTAAAACAAGAACCTTAACTGCTAAAATTGCTTATTTAATTATGCAAGGTGTAAAGCCTGGCAGAATACTAGCAGTTACATTTACAAATAAAGCAGCACGAGAAATGAAAGAACGTGTCATTGATATGACAGGACCACATGCAATGGATGTATGGTTATATACATTTCACGCATTTGGACTACAAATCTTAAGAAGACATATTGCAGAGCTACCTTATGGATATAAAGCATCATTTACAGTTATTGATGAAGATGACGGGAAGAAAATAGTTAGTGATGTGATTAAAGATCTAGGTTTTGATTCAAAGATGTTTTCAGTTAAAGCTTTAAAAAGTCTTATTTCATTATTTAAATCAAATCGTATGGAAGAGTTTGAAAGATCTGATGAAGAAAAGATTTATAAAGGATATCAGACTTATTTAAGAGAAAATCAATTGATAGATTTTGATGATCTATTAATATATACACTCGAACTTTTAACAGACTATAAAGAGATAAGAGTATTATATCAACATCGTTTTGATCATGTTTTAGTTGATGAATTTCAAGATACAGATGTTATTCAATATAAAATTTTAAAGATCTTAGGTGAAGTTCATAAAAACTTATTTGTCGTAGGAGATCCTGATCAATCCATTTATGGATTTAGAGGAGCTAACTATAACAACTCTAAATTATTTCTTAAAGATTTTAATGCCCAAGAGGTTGTCTTAGATAAAAACTATAGATCAACTAATCTTATATTAAATGCGGCTAATAAACTTATTGCTAATAATTTTAATAGACCAAGCGAAAAAAATCTTCAAAGTGATTTAGGTCAGGGAGAACCTATCGTATATAATAAAGAACAAAGTGATTATCAAGAAACATTCTATGTAGTTAATCAGATTAATCAACTCATCAGAAAAGGATATCAATATGATGATATCGCAATTCTTTATAGAAATAATGCATTATCAAGACTCTTTGAAGATGCTTTAATCAAAGATGGCATACCATATATTATTTATGGTGGTATATCTTTTTATCAAAGAAGAGAAATTAAAGATGCACTCGCTTATATTAGGGTTGCAAACGATCATTCTCAAGACTTTTATTTAAAAAGGATAGTTAATGTGCCTAAACGCTCTATTGGATTAGTCAGCGTTAGAAAACTTGAAGATACAGCAAGACATTTAGGTATTTCTATGTTTGATGCAATTGATTTTGTTATATTGAGAGGTCAAGCAAAAGAATCATTACTAAAATTTAAACAAATCATCCTAGATTTAAAAGAAGCATTTGATGAAATGGAAGACTTATATCAACTTATGCCTGTTTTAATGAGTAAAACAGGATATATGGATATGTTAAAACTTGAAGATAGTGAAAGTTCAGAAGATCGTATGGATAACTTGAAAGAACTTCAATCTGTCTTTACGCGTGGTGATGTATACTACGAAGGAACTTTTTATGAAAAATTAAATCAACAGTTAGATCAAATTGCTTTATATTCTGATTTAGATCAAGATGTCACTGAAGACAATCATGTTAAATTAGCAACTTACCATCAAGTTAAAGGATTAGAATTCAAGATTGTATTTATGGTTGTTTTAGAAGAAGGTATATTTCCAAATGATCGAGCCTTGATGAGTACTTATGAACTTGAAGAAGAACGTAGAGTTGCATATGTTGGAATTACAAGAGCGAAAGAAAGATTATATATGACTTATGCGGAAAGACGTATGGTGTATGGTCAAACAAAAATGGGATATCCTTCAAGATTCTTAAAAGAATCAAGATTAAATACAGATGTACCAAAAGAACATGTAACTTACGCTAAGGAAAGTCATCTATTAAAAACAGGAGATCATGTTGATCATCAAGTATTTGGTAGAGGTGTAGTTGTATCAGTTGATCAAGATATTGCAACCATAGCTTTTGCGATGCCTTATGGAATCAAGAACCTTTTGGAATCTCATCCAGCAATTAAAAAAGTTAAAAAGTAATATATATAAAAGTTTAATACTATCATATGGGGTGATTCATATGGAGTTAAACGAGATGCAAAAGAAAGTGGTTTCTACTCAAGAGCCCTTTCTTTTTTTATTAGCAGGTGCAGGCAGTGGTAAGACAAGAGTTGTGATCGAAAGAATTAAGTATTTACTAGATACTGGAGTAAAAAAAACTTTAATACTGGCACTTACGTTTACACATAAAGCAGGAAAAGAAATGCAAACTAGAATTGGAGACGAAAATTTAGCGATACATACCTTTCATCAATTTTGTTTACAAGAACTAAAAAAAAATAAAAGATATGACTACAATATATTTATAGAAGACGAACATCATTTCACAAAAGCCGAATTATTAGATATTCAAGTTTACAAAAACTCATATTTTAAAACTAAGAAACCCAAAATATATGATAGTTATCAGACATATTTAAATAACTATCATTTAAAAGATTTTGATGACATACTCATAGATTTTTATAAACTTATAAACACGAAAAACAAAACATATACATATGATTATATATTTGTTGATGAATTTCAAGACACGAATCACCTACAATACATGATATTGAAATCCTTAATTTCTAAAAACACAAAAGTATTATGTGTTGGAGATCCTGATCAAAGCATTTATAGATTTAGAGGAGCTGAGCCAAAAATTATAAATCAATTCATCAAAGACTACCAAGCGACAGTAGAAATGCTTACGATAAATTATCGATCTAACGCAACAATCATAAAACATGCAAATCGCATCATAAAGAGAAATTACAGAAATCTAAAAAAAGATTTATTACCTTTCAATAAACAAACAAATCAAATCTATAGTTACATATTTATGCATCCTGAAGATGAATCAAATACGATTGAAAATATGATAAAATCATATATTGTAGATGGTATAAAACCTAAAGAAATTGCAGTGCTTTATCGTAATAATTACCGAAGCTATCATCTAAAAAACCAATTTAAAATAAATGAATTTAGCTATTATGATGAGGCTAATTTGATGAATCAAAAACAACATATTCATATGCTAACCATACACCAAGCTAAAGGATTAGAATTTGAAGTTGTTATTATTTTAGGGTTAGAATCGAGTATATTTCCTTCTTATCAAACACATCAAAAAAAGTTTTTAGAAGAAGAAAGAAGATTAATGTTTGTTGCAATGACAAGAGCAAAAGAACATCTTATCTTTACACATGTCAGATATAATGATTATTTTAAAAGACAAAGCCCGTCGCTTTTTATCAAAGAGACAGGCATTAAATCAAAGGTATATAAAGAGATTCATATGGATTACTAAAATATCGCCTATAGAAGATATATCTTCTAGTGGTCAAATAAATCTAATCGTAACACATTATAAAATGACTATTTAATGTTATAATATGTATGGGTGAATTCATATGAACGTAAAACTTAGAATAGAAGAACTAACAAACTTAATCAATCAAGCAAATTATGATTATCATACACTTGATAAGCCTACACTTACTGATTATAATTATGATCAATATCTAAAAGAACTTATTGATTTAGAAAACAAAAACCCTGAATATAAACTTTCAAATTCTCCAACAGATAAAATTGGAGGTATTGTTTTAGACGGATTTGTTAAAGTCAATCATAAAGTTCCTATGATGAGTCTATCAAATGTATTTAGCTTTGATGAGTTAAAAGCATTTGATGATCGAATTAAAAAAGTAACGAGTGATTATCAATACATCTCAGAATTAAAAATTGACGGGCTTGCAGTTAGCATCATTTATGAAAATGGGCAATTTGTTAAAGCTGCAACTAGAGGCAATGGACTTGTCGGTGAAGACATATCAGAGAATGTTAAAACAATCAAAAGTCTACCACTTAAATTAAATGAAGATATCGATATAGAAGTCAGAGGCGAAATTTACATGCCTCACAAAAGTTTCAATAAATTAAACGAAGATAGATTAGATCATAATCTTGCGTTGTTTGCAAATCCAAGAAATGCAGCTGCAGGAACTATTAGACAGTTAGATAGTCGCGTTGCAGCCAAACGTAATTTAGATGCATTTTTATATCAAATAGTAAATGCTCAAGATTATGTAGATACTCAAGAAGAAGCATTGAACTATTTAAAAAAATTAGGATTTAAGATAAATCCTCATTTTCATTTGTCTAAAGATGTAGATGATCTAATTCAAGAAATCCAAAAGTATGACCTTTTAAGAAAAACACTGAATTATGAAACAGATGGTGTTGTTATAAAAATCAACGCTTTTGATATGCATGAACCTATTGGATATACCGCAAAATATCCTAAATGGGCTACGGCTTATAAGTTTCAAGCAGAACAAGCATTAACTAAATTGAATGATATAACATTTCAAATCGGTAGAACAGGTGTAATTACACCAGTTGCAGAATTAGAGCCAATTACAATATCAGGATCTTTAGTCTCACGTGCGACATTGCATAACGAGGATTATATAAAAGCTAAAGATATTAGAATAGGTGATATCGTTAAAGTACATAAAGCAGGAGAAATTATTCCTGAAGTTATAGAAGTTGATTTATCTCAAAGAAAAGATCAACAACCATTCGAGATGACTCAGACATGTCCTGTTTGTGGGCACTTAGTGGAAAGAAAACCTGGTGAAGCAGATTATTATTGTACAAATATAGATTGTCCAGGCAAACATATGAATGCATTAATTCATTTTTCATCTAGAGTGGCAATGGATATTGACACGTTAGGTGAAAAAGTAGTTGAAACATTACATGAACTAGGATTTTTAAATTCTATTTCAGATATTTATAGACTAAAAGATCACAAAGAAGAACTTGTTGGTCTACCGGGATTTGCAGAAAAGAAAGTTGAAAAACTAATTTTAGCAATTGAAAACAGTAAATCACAAAGTTTTGACAAACTTATCTTTGGATTAGGGATTAAACATGTAGGCGCGAAAGTTGCAAAAGTATTAGTTAATCATTATCCAACTATCGATAAACTAAAAGAAGCAACTTATGATGAGTTAACTGAGATCAATGAAATTGGTGAAATGATTGCACAATCTGTAGTTTCATATTTCGAAAAAGAAGAAAATATAAAACTAATTGATGAACTAAAATCTTTTAATTTAAATGTATCATTTGAAAAAGAAGAGATTATTGAACATGAATTTAATCAAAAGACATTTGTTCTTACAGGAAAACTAGAAAACTATACAAGAGATGAAGCACAAGCTATTATTGAAAAATTAGGCGGTAAAGTCAGTTCGTCTGTCAGTAAAAAAACAGATTATGTTTTAGCAGGCTCTGATGCAGGCTCAAAACTTGAAAAAGCAAACAAACTAGGCGTAAAAGTATTAGACGAGGAAGACTTCAAGGTGAAAATTAATGGATGACAAAATACGAGTTTTTGGAGCAAGAGAAAATAATTTACAAAACATAGATATTGAAATACCTAAAAATAAACTTGTCGTCATGACAGGTATATCAGGTAGTGGAAAATCATCCCTAGCTTTTGATACACTATATCAAGAAGGTCAAAGAAGATACATGGAAAGTCTATCAGCTTATGCTAGACAATTTTTAGGTAACTTTGAAAAACCTGATGTTGATCGTATTGATGGATTATCTCCATCAATTAGTATTGATCAAAAAACAACATCAAATAATCCTAGATCAACAGTGGGGACAGTAACTGAAATCTATGATTATTTAAGATTGTTATATGCTAGAATAGGTATTCCATACTGTCCAAATTCAGATGAACCTTTGACAAAACAATCTATTGAAGAAATGACTGTCAGAGTCAATAACTTTAAAGAGGGTAGTAAAGTCATTATTATGTCTCCAATTATTGAAAGACAAAAAGGGACATTAAAAAAAGTAGCTGAGCAATATTTAAAAGAAGGATTTACAAGAGCATATGTAGATGGACAAACGTGCACATTAGAAGAAATGGATGATTTAGATAAAAATAAAAATCATGATTTTTATTTAATCATCGATCGTCTCATCATTAAAGATGGTATTAGATCTCGTCTTTATGATGCACTAGAACTAGCAGCAAGACTTGCAAATGGAAAAGCCAAGGTTTTAGTCGATGATGATGCAATCGTCTCTTTTAGTCAAAATTATAGTTGTGAAGATTCAGATTTCACAATTCCAGATTTAGAACCAAGAATATTCTCTTTTAACGTACCTATAGGAGCTTGTCCTTCTTGTAATGGACTAGGATATAGATTAGAAATCACAGAAGATCTAGTGATTAATCCTGAAAAAGCACTTTTAGATGGCGGACTTATTCCATATAAAAATAATGATGAAGAAAACTTAACCAGTCAAATGGTTGAAGAAACATGTAAGTTTTATAATATTGATGTATCTAAACCGATGCAAGAATTTACAAGAGAAGAGTTAGATATTGTTTTATATGGTTCTCCAGATAAAATTCATTTTAAATTAAAATCAACTTCAGGTAGAAAACATGAAGCTTTTGATTTTTATGAAGGTATTATTACTAACTTAACACGCCGTTATAGAGAAACTACAAGTGATTGGATTAGAACATGGATTGAAAACTTTATGGTTGAATCAGAATGTCACACATGTAATGGAGCAAGATTAAACCCAAGTGCTTTATCTGTTAAAATTGGTGGGAAAAATATTGATCAATTTACAAGACTATCAATTGATGAAGAGATTAAGTTTTTAGAAAATCTTTCTTTAGGCGTTGAGCAAAAACAAATTGCAAAACTTGCCTTGCAAGAAGTCATTAATCGCTTAACCTTCTTACAAGATGTTGGACTAGGCTACCTAGCTCTACATCGCCAAGCAGGAACCCTATCAGGTGGAGAAGCTCAAAGAATAAGATTAGCAACTCAAATTGGATCAAAACTATCAGGTGTTTTATATGTCTTAGATGAACCTTCTATAGGACTACACCAAAGGGATAATCATAAATTAATAGATACACTTCATAAAATGAGAGATCTAGGCAACACGTTAATCGTTGTTGAGCATGATCATGAAACGATGCTTGCAAGTGACTATTTAATAGATATTGGACCTAAAGCTGGAAAGCAAGGTGGGAATGTAGTTGCAGCTGGAACTCCGCAAGAAGTTATGAATCATCCCACAAGCATTACAGGTAAATATCTAAGAGGTGAGTTATTTGTAGATGTTCCTAAAAAAAGAAGAAAAGGCATGGGCAAAGATATTTTAGTTATGGGAGCAAGAGCCAATAACTTAAAAGATATCTCTGTAGCTTTTCCATTAGGACAACTTACAGTAGTAACTGGTGTATCAGGCAGTGGTAAATCATCTTTAGTAAACGAAGTTTTATTAAAAGGATTACAACAAAAATATTATAAGTCTAAAGATAAACCAGGCGAACATACAGCAATCAACGATCAACAATTAATTGAACGCGTTATTGAAATATCACAATCACCTATTGGTAGAACACCAAGATCAAATCCTGCTACCTATACAGGCGTATTTGATGACATAAGAGATTTATACGCAATGACTAATGAAGCGAAAGCTAGAGGATATACAAAATCAAGATTTTCATTTAACGTTAGAGGTGGACGCTGTGAAGCGTGTAAGGGTGATGGAGTTAAAAAAATATCTATGCACTTCCTACCAGATGTTTATGTTTCTTGTGAGGTTTGTGGTGGGAAAAGATATAATCATGAAACACTTCAAATCAAATATAAAGGTAAACAAATTGCAGATGTTTTAGAAATGACAATAGATGATGCAATGGCATTTTTTGAAAATCATCCTAAAATTTATAATAAATTAAAAATCATTCATGATGTAGGACTTGGCTATATTCAATTAGGACAATCCGCAACTACACTATCAGGTGGAGAGGCGCAAAGAGTTAAGCTTGCAAGTGAACTTTATAGAAAGATCACAGATAAATCAATCTATATTTTAGATGAACCAACAACTGGACTTCATACAGATGATGTAAAACGTTTATTAAAAGTATTACATCGTATTGTAGACGAAGGTGCAACCATGGTTGTTATTGAACATAATCTAGATATTATTAAAAATGCAGATCATATCATTGACCTTGGACCTGAAGGTGGAGATCTTGGTGGCTATATCGTCGCACAAGGGACACCTGAAGAAATCGCAATGGTTGATGCTAGTTATACAGGGCAATATTTAAAAAAAGTTTTAAAATGACAAAAAATAAACTATTTTTGTTATAATAAATGATGTCAAGGGGGCAACATGAATTCAAAAGATCCTAAAAAACCAAGTGAAGAAGAAATTAGAAAAATATTTGAACAAATAAAGAAGAACAGAAGTGGCAAAAATACCGCAATTAGTTTTGGATTTTTGTTACATAGCAATTATGTTGTTCATATGACTTTTTCTTTTCTAATTAATTTTTTAATTAGTGCTGTTGTCATAGGCCTAGCGATTGGTATTCATGCACCTTTAATAGAGATTACAATCTTAGGATATGTATTAGGTATTATTTTACTGACATTAATTGAAAACTTTGTTAAGATTTTAATGTTTAAATATTTTATGAGAATGCTTATCTTATCCATGGGATTATTATCTGTTTTAACACAAATTTTAATTCTATATTTAATAGATTTTATAGTTTCAACAGGATTTCATTTTCCAGGAGTTGAGCAACTCATTATATTTTCGTTTGGATTTAGCATTTTAAGATTTGTATTATCTATATATTTAAGAAGATGGTTATATACGAAAAAAATTAGGTTTTTGGAGGGCAAGTAAATCATGAAATTAAAAGTTAAACATTTAATGAAAGATTTAGGATTGAACATTATTGCTGGTAAAGTAGGATTAGAAAATGAAATAAAAGCTGAAATGCTATCTAGACCAGGTGTAGAGTTAGCAGGCTTTCTTGATTTTTTTGATAAAGAAAGACTTATATTGATAGGGTCTAAAGAAGATCATTTTATGAATCTTTTACCAAAAGATGTCAAAAGAAAAAGAATCGAAAATATCATGATGCAAAAACCACCAGCAATTATCTTTTCTGTCAATGTAGACATAGAGGATTTGTTTATTGAACTTGGTGATAAATATGAAGTTGCTATTGTAAAAAGCGATACCAGAACTACAGCTTTAAGTTCTGTATTATATTCATATCTGCATTCAAAACTAGCTCCAAGAACTAGCGTTCATGGTGTCTTAGTTGATATTGATGGAATGGGAACTTTAATTACTGGTAAATCTGGTATAGGTAAAAGTGAAACAGCTTTAGAACTTATAAAAAGAGGACATATATTAGTAAGTGATGACAGAGTAGATATTTTTGAGGCTGCACATGGCGTTTTAATAGGTAGCGCACCAAAAATATTAGAAAAATATATTGAAGTTCGTGGCATCGGTATCGTAGATGTTGTATCTATGTTTGGTGCAGGCGCTTATAGAGAAACTAAAAAGATTAGATTAGTTGTTGAACTAGAACATTGGGAACAAGGAAAATTTTATGATCGATTAGGTATTGAAACTCAAAAAGTTAAATTTTTTGATACTGAAATTGCTAAAATTACAATTCCTGTTCTACCAGGACGAAATGTTGCGACATTAGTTGAAAGTGCTGCAATGAATCAAAAACTAAAATTTTTAGGATATAATGCTGCAAAAGAATTAACAGAAGCAGTATCAAAAAAAGCAAGAAGAGATAGAAGGGATGAAGAGGATGATTGATTACTTAAAGAAAAATAAACAAGGCATATACCTTTATGGAGGATCATTACTAGCATTTATTCTATTGATTATTCTAGCTGTTAGTTCACTTAATGGTTCACCACTTGATTCAACTATAAATCAATTTGATAATAAAACAGCTTTAGATTTAGGATTTGCAACTATCGCATGGTATGCGATATTCATCTTAACGGGAATCGTTATTGGGGCTACATTATCATATTTTGAATTTAAAAAAGTTGGATGGGATACAGAAAAACTATTTGATGGACTCTTATTTGGAGTTCCACTATCTATCATAGGTGCAAGATTATATTATGTGATATTTGATCCTAATCCACATTATGAAACCTTTATGGATGTTATTAACATCACAAATGGTGGACTTGCAATCCATGGAGCTGTTATTACTGCATTAGTATTTCTTATCTTTTTTACAAAGAAAAAGAAAATAGACTTTTGGGTTATGGCAGATATGATTGCAATTGGCTTTTTAGTAGGACAAATTGTAGGACGTTGGGGTAACTTTATGAATGGTGAGGCCCATGGTCCTGTCATTGAAAGTCAGTTTATCTTAAATATATTACCTAATTTTATAAAAACTAATATGACGACTTCAACAGGCACGATCATTCATCCAACATTCTTTTATGAAGGATTATGGAACTTTACAGGGTTAGTATTCTTGTTAATTACAAGAAGATTTAAACTCTTTAAAGTTGGAGATATGATTGGACTGTACTTAATATGGTATGGTTTAGGCAGGGGTTTAATTATTGAGCCACTTAGAACTGATCCACTTTATATATTTGGATTAAAAGCAAATATCGTTTTATCATTATCATTATTTGCAGGCGGAGGCGTACTTTTACTTATTTTAAAGAGAATCATATTTAAAGATCAAAAATACTATAAAGAAATGTTGGTGACGCATGAAGACAATCCTATTTGATTTAGATGGTACGTTAATTCAAACACCCACAATCATTTTAGAGGCATTTAAACAAACATTTGAAACACATTTAAAAGAAGTAGAATTGAGCGAAAAAGAATTATCTAATTTTCTTGGACAGACACTATGGCAAACATTTGAGTTTTACACAGATGATAAAGATTTAGTTAATGAGATGATAGATCATTATAGAAATGTTTCTAATATGATGATTGAAGAAGGATTAAAAGCATATCCTAACGCAAAGAAAACAATTCTATATTTAAAAAATCAAGGATGTAAAATTGGTGTTGTTACATCAAAATTAAAAGATGTTGCAACATATCATTTAAAATTAACAAATCTATTTGAAGATGTTGATTTGATCGTGGGATATGATGATGTAAAAAATCATAAACCCAATCCAGATCCACTCTTAAAAGCAATAGAATTGCTTAATGTTAAAAAAGAAGATACATTATATGTTGGTGATCATGAAAATGATATCAAAGCAGCAAAAAAAGCTGGTATTGAAAGTTGTGCAGTTACTTATTCATCTAGACTACATGAAATGCTTTTGGAACAACCAGAATATGTTATCGATAATTTAGATAATCTTAGAGATATAATATAAATAAAAAAAAGTTATAAGGAGATATAAAAAAATGTTATATGATGTTTTAATCATTGGTGCAGGCCCAGCAGGGATCACTGCAGCGATTTACGCTAAGAGAGCAAATTTAAAGGTTGCTATGTTTGAAAGAGATACTCCAGGTGGACAATTATCAAAATATAATGAAATTGAAAACTATACGGGTGCTAAAAAAGTTGCTGGATATGAATTAGCAACAATGATGATTGATCATGCATATGATCTAGATATCGAAGTTATATATGATGAAGTTACTAAAGTTGAATTAGATGGAAATGTTAAAAAATTAATTACACCAAATAAAACATATGAATCAAAAGCTTTAATCGTTGCTACAGGAAACATACCTAGAAGATTAGGTGTAGAAAACGAAGATGCGCTTGCAATGAATGGCATTAGCTGGTGTGCTATATGCGATGGTCCATTATATAAAGACCGTAAAGTAGTAGTTGTTGGTGGCGGAAATAGTGCTGTTGAAGAAGCAAGTTATCTTGCTACATTAGCAACTCATGTCACTGTTGTTCAAAATTTAGCTGATTTAACTGCTGACCCTAAAGCCCAAGATATTTTAAGAGCAATGAAAAATGTAGATATTAAATATTCAACATTGGTATCAAAATTCTTAAAAGATGATAAAGGATTAACTGGTGTTGTTATTAAATCAGATGTTGATGGTAAAGAAGAAACAATCGCAGCAGACGGTGTATTTGAATATGTAGGATTAACACCTGTTACTGATATGGTTAAAGATTTAGGTGTTACCAATAAATATGGATACATTGAAGCTAATGAAAAAATGCAAACTAAAGTAGATGGTGTTTTTGCAGCTGGTGATGTTATTGTAAAACAAATAAGACAAGTTGTTACTGCAACTGCAGATGGTGCAATTGCAGCACAAAATGTTTTAAGATATTTAGAAACTTGGAAGTAAGATGAGTTTTGCTAAAATTGTAAAAGAAGAACTAGTATCTATTCCTATAGATCTAGAAGGACAATTAGCTGAATTTTCAGCTTTCCTAAATCTTCATACGGAATTTCATATTGAAAACAAACTGAAAATGTTAGATTTCAAAACGAATAACCCAACCGTTGCAAAACGGTTTTTACAATTGGTAAGAACACTATATCAAGCAGAAACTTCTTTAATTACACAGCAACAAAAAAAATTAAATCAAAGACAAACCATTATCATTCGCATTCAATCTAAAGTTGAAGATATTGTTAATGAACATGGCTTGCTAGAAGATTCTATTGAAAATCAAAGATTATTGACACAATCTCCAGAAGCTAAAAGAGCATATTTAAGAGCTGCGTTTTTAGCTAGTGGATCTGTCAATCATCCAAAAACTGCAGAATATCATTTAGAGATTTATACACCTGATGCAGATCGTATTATATTTATCCAACAAGTGATGAACGCATTTGATTTAAATGCTAGAGTCACTAAAAGAAGAAATGGGTATATCGCATATCTTAAAGATGCTGAAGGTATTAGTGATTTTCTACAAGTTGTTGGTGCACAAAACTCGGTATTTAAATTTGAAGATATAAGAATCAAAAGAGATTTTAATAATTCAATCAATCGAGTGATGAATTGCGAGATTGCAAATGAGAAAAAAACAATAGTTGCAGCAAATCAACAAATTAGAGATATCGAATTAATTGAAACATATATTCCAGAAAAACATATACCAGAAAAAATAAAACAAATTATGGAATTAAGAAAAGAAAATCCAGACATCTCATTAAGAGAACTCAGTGATTTATATGAAGATCAATATAAAGAGAATTTGAGTAAATCAGGCTTGAATCATAGATTTGCCAAGATTAAACAAATGGCAGATCAAATTAGAGAAAGCAGGAACTCCAAATGATTTTAGGAATCGGTATAGATTTAGTTGAGCTTAATCGAATCAAGGAACTTATTAATGAACGCTTTATCAATCGTATATTGAGTTTAGAAGAACAATTGATATATAAGGGCATAACTAACGACAAAGTTAAACTAAGCTTTGTAGGCGGAAGATTTGCGGCTAAAGAGGCAATCTTTAAAGCTATATCTAAAGGTGACGGGTCTGCAAATTATACGGATTTCTCAATTTTGAATGATGAAAATGGAAAACCATATGTATCATCTAAATATATTGAAAATAAAACAATACATATAACAATAACGCACACAGATGCTTATGCGATGAGTTATTGTGTTATCGAACAAAATTAAAGTGAAAGATTATAATATCTTGATATTTACATATTTAAACAAATGGTTGTATTTTTAACGAATATTAGGTATAATTTTCTATGAATAGGATGTGAAAACATGGCGAAAAAACAAAATAAAAACGCAAAGAACAGAAAAAAAGTAAACTCGAAAACAAACGTACAAGCAAAACCAAAAGCCAATCAAACTAAAAAAGCTACAATGATTCCAGTAAATACTAAAAGAGAACCATCAAAAAGTGAAATCAAGTTTTTCAGAATTGGTATAGCAATCATAGCTCTAGGATTAGTAGTTGCAGCTATTGTAATGATTGTTAATAATTATATGACTCAAGAAGATGTTGATCCATATGCTGATTATAATCAACTTCAAACAGAAGAGTTAGTAGCAATTACAAAATATGTAAATGATACAACTTATGGAGATCTAGATTATTTCATTGGTAAATCACAATATGAAGATTTAAGAGTTATCTTAAATCAATATGATGTATTCTATTTTTATTTTTATCACAGTTCTGATCTTAATGAAGAGATACAAACTGAAATTGATAAACTAGAAGATATTATAGATTCTCCATTATTATTTATTGATTTAGATGCTTCAGAAAATATTATTTTACTAGAAGATACAAATTTAACACACTTAAATTTGAATGCTGACGATAATGATATGTTACTAGTATATGATATGCAACCAGAAAGTATTGAAGATTTCTTTATGCTTTATACTGACGTTGAAGATATTATTGAACAATTAGGTAATTTATAAAAGGGCTGTGCCCTTTTATGCTATATAAAGGAGTAAAAAACATGAATGAACAAATTATTAATGGTATTAAAAAACAATTAAAAATTGGTGATAAACAGGTTAGAAGTGTCCTTGATTTGTTAAATGAAGGCAACACTATACCCTTTATTGCTAGATATCGTAAAGAAGCAACAGGTGGTCTTGATGAAGAACAAATTAATGAGATTCATAAGACTTGGGAGTATCAAAATAATTTACTTGATAGAAAAGAAGCAGTCATAAGACTTATAGATGAAAAAGGTATGTTGACTGAAGAGTTAAAAAATGAGGTTTTAAAAGCTGATAAACTTGTAGAAGTTGAAGACTTATATAGACCATTTAAAGAAAAGAAAAAGACAAAAGCAACTGAAGCAGTTGCTAAAGGCTTGGAGCCTTTAGCTAATTTTATATTGATGTTTCCAGAAACTAGTATTGAAGAAGAAGCAGCTAAATTTGTTAATGATAAAGTAAGTTCAGTTGAAGAAGCAATTGAGGGTGCTAAGTATATCATTGCAGAAATGATTTCTGATGATGCAAATTATCGTAAATCATTAAGAGCTGAAATGGTTAAAGTTGGTGTCGTAGCAACTTCAGTTAAAAAGAATGCAGTTGATGAACGTAAAACTTATGAAATGTATTATGAGTATTCTGAACCTGTTAAACATATGAAGCCACACCGTATATTAGCAATCAATCGTGCAGAAAAAGAAAAAGTGATTACAGTTAAAATTGATTTAGATAAAGAAACAATGACTTCATATTTAGAGAAAAAGATGATTAAAAATGAATCATCTCCAGCAGCACCTTTAATCAAAGATGCTATTGCAGATGCACTTAAGCGTTTAATTTACCCTTCACTTGAAAGAGAAGTTAGAGCTGAATTAAATGAAATAGCAGAAGAACAAGCAATTGAAGTTTTTGCAGATAACCTTCAAAAACTATTATTACAACCTCCTTTAAAAGGGAAAGTTGTGTTAGGTGTAGACCCTGCATTTAGAACAGGTTGTAAATTAAGTGTTTGTAATGAACAAGGTCAAGTTTTAGAAAAAGGTGTTATTTATCCACATGAAAAGACAAAAGGTGGATCAATAACTGATGAACAAGTTATGAATTCTAAACGTGATATTCTTCGTTTAGTTCATAGACATAAAGTAGAAGTTATTGCTATAGGAAATGGCACAGCAAGTAGAGAAACCGAAAGTTTCATTGCTGGGTTAATTAAAGAAGTAGATATGAAAGTTCAATATGTGATTGTCAATGAAGCTGGTGCTTCAGTGTATTCAGCTAGTGAACTTGCAAGAGAAGAGTTTCCTGATTTTAGTGTTGAAGAAAGATCAGCAGCATCTATTGCTAGACGTCTTCAAGATCCATTATCAGAATTAGTTAAGATTGATCCTAAGAGTATTGGTGTTGGTCAATATCAACATGACGTTGCACCAAAGAAATTAAATGATAGTTTAAACTTTGTGGTTACACAAGCTGTTAATAATGTTGGTGTAAATGTTAATACAGCCAGTAAGGCTTTATTAATGTATGTTTCTGGTTTAAATAAAACTAGCGCAACTAATATTGTTAAATATAGAGATAAAATTGGTAAGTTTAACAATAGAGAAGATATTATTAAAGTTCCTCGTCTTGGAGATAAATCATTTGAACAAGCAATTGGATTTTTGCGTATACCTGAAGGTGTTGAACCACTTGATATGACTGCTGTCCATCCTGAGAGTTATCCAGTAGCAAAAGAAATTATGAAAAGATTTAATTTGACTGGTGATATGTTTGGTAAAGATGAAGTTAAATTAATTGTTGAACACATGGATAGATCTAAGCTTCAACAAGACTTAAATGTGGATCAATATACGCTAAGTGATATATTAGATGCATTTATTGCGCCTATTAGAGACCCTAGAGACCAATTTGCTCAACCATTATTAAAAAGTGATATTCTAAAACTAGAAGACTTAACAGTTGGTATGGAATTAGAAGGTACAGTCAGAAATGTAGTAGACTTTGGAGCATTTATTGATGTAGGATTAAAAGAAGATGGATTACTCCATATTTCTAAGATGTCAAACAAGTTTATTAAACATCCTAAAGATGTTGTAAACGTTGGAGATATCGTTAAAGTTTATGTTTTAAACATTGATACGAATCGTGGTAAGGTTGGACTTACTATGCTAGAAAATACAATTCAACAATAAAAAATATGGGGCTTTAAAAATATTAAAGTCCCTTATTTAAAAAAATGATATAGATAACCTTATTAAACATAATAATAGTTGACAAAAATCAAAAAATACGTTATTCTATAAAGGCGCGAAATCGCGTGTAATAAACGATTGGAGCAGTACTCAAGCGGCTAAAGAGGCGCCCCTGCTAAGGGTGTAGGCTAGGAAACTGGCGCGAGGGTTCAAATCCCTCCTGCTCCGCCATCGTTATTGGCCCGTTGGAGAAACGGTTAACTCACATGCCTTTCACGCATGCACTCACGGGTTCGAACCCCGTACGGGTCACCACCATTTTGAGTGTGCTATCATCCTAAACTCTAGGGTGGTAGTTTTTTTGTTTATTAAGACGTTAAATGTATCCAAAAACACATATTATTCTTTAAGATTTCAAATGATAGTATCAATTAGAGCGTTTGATTTTTATTAGCTTGATATATGCAGCATTTTCTTCAGCAGATCGAATGTTATTTGTTGGAAAATGGCGGATTTTTAAAATAAATAGTAAAATATTGAAAATTATAACAACATAAGCAAATTTCTTTCTGCAAAATAGAAATTGATAGATAGTTTTGAATACAACGTGAAAACATAGACTTATGTTGCTATTAGTTTTATGGATATTTATTATTTCAGGCGTGGTAAGCGTGGAAATTGTTGTAAATATATTTTTGTTATTCAATATATACACGTGGTATAATATGAGAAATAGCGGATTTTTTGATGTAATATTTATGATAAATAATAAATATTACCAATATGAATATCTATATGATTCGAGGGAGCAAATAAGATGGGTTCAACAACAAAAATGATTATATATAAAAAAGGAAGATTCACTGAGAATAACGAAATAATCATAACCTTAGTATTCTCTAAATTATTTTTTAGTATAAATAATAAGCAATGGCCAAAATATCTAGTTGAATCTCTTGAGAATAATGTCCCGTCCAAGTATGAAATTGGCAAAAGAAATATCCTATACAGGTTGTTTTCTGAGTTAATCATTTTCAAGTTTGAAAATGAATCTGAAATGTTGGACAATAAGAACCATATTATTCTTACTGTGAAAAAAGCAATCAAGATTGTAAATGCAAAAATACTAGCAGATTTGAAAACAAAAGAAAAGCAAAGAAGTGAATCTACTACAAAAAAAGAGAATCTAAAAAAAATTAACCAATATTTTGATAATAAGTCTACTGATATAAATCAGTTAATTAAAAATTATAAGGTAAATAAAGACACCATCATAGATGTGATGTCAGAAGATGGCAAAATTCGTTTTTTTGTGAGTTTAAATCAATTAAGTGTATACATGATTGATAATCCAACTAATAAACTCGAAAAAGCCACTCAAAATTTAGAAAGAAAAGAAAAAATAAAAAAAGAACTAAAAGTTAAATCACTTGATCCTTTTTGGTTTGATGAATATGGAAAATCACAACTTAACACTGATTATTTAGAAAACAAAAAACAAGAGAGTAAAGTTGTTACAAACGAACAAACAAATATTGGAACCAACGAGTTAAAATATATTGTTCGATTTGATAATTCAATAAAAAAATATGTTATTTTTGATCCATCCGAAGAGCAACTAGCAGCATCATTTATTGATTTGAAAAGTGCAGAGAAATTTGCAAAGTCATTAAAATATGAAAATGGAAGAACTATTAAAAGGATTACGAAATGAGCATTCATTATTATAGAATATATTATAGAAAAAATAATAAAGAGTTGTGGACAAAAATTTATGAAGATAATTTTGATTCTAACAATTACATTGATAATCGTAAAAAGGTTATTAGTGCTTTAGAAGAGTCTTGTTTCGAATACAAAATAATTGATAAATTTGAGGGTGTAACTTATGAAAATAACTATATCACTGAGCAAAATAAGAGTTCTCTTTTTGATGGGTTACAAAATTTTGAATTTTCTGAAATAAACGTTAATGTTGCATTGAATTATTTATTTTCATTTAAGCACTTTATTAGAGGTGATGGTTTTGTAAAATTAGATAATTTAATATTCACTAAACATAGTTATGATCTTATAAAAGTTATAAAGGCTTACGATAGGTATACAAATGAAACAATCTTTACCCAAAATGAAATGAATTTTTTTCTAAAGACTATACAAAATGATTATAGATTGTTGGTCGCTTATTTGTTCTATGAATATATAATTGATAGGATTAAAGAAGGTCGATTTTCTAGATACGCAAAGACTGAAGCAAAAGAGTTCTACTCTATTGAAGAGAACAGACAACTAGGCATACATAAAAAGACGGTATTAACAACGTTAATTAACAGTGCTGTCAAATTATATAGAAGTAATCAAATCAGTGTAGATTCAAAAATTAATGTTTTACAATACTCTGATTTCTTTAATATGGTTAAGTTAACAAAAGTTTTCAATTACACTGGTTTTATGGTTTATAACAATAATCCTAAAGACCAATACTATGAAATATACAAAGATGTTATCTTAACGGATGAGCAAAAAATAGCCTTGGACTTTGCTATGACGCAAGGATCTTTGATCGAGAAAATAAATGTGAGAAATATTGATTTCAAAATAAATCAAAATCTTGGCAGAGCTTTAAATACAAATGATGAAAACAGTGTTGCACTATCTATACTGAAGTATGATGAGCAATTAAAAATTTCAAGAAAGAAAAAGAAAATCATTGCTACTCTAACTCCAATCCTCGTCATCTTTGTAGCTATAATTAGTTTAGTTATTGCTGGAAAAATAAACGAAGCAAAATATACATATATCTCAATTAATAGTGAAAATTATAATACGTTAATAACTATAAATCCTTCAATTGTTGAAACTATCTATTATACTGAAACATCGATAAGTCCAAGTAAATATATTTACAGCATAAATTTAAATACTCGTTACTTAACAGATTATGAGGTAAATCCAGTCTTATATATAAATTATACCAATTCTTCAGGAGCAATATATAAAAAGCTCAATAGTTTCTCTTTTGAAAGTCAAACTAAAATAGATGATGTTGTAGTTTCAATTTCACCTACATATGCTGAGAATTTAAAAATATTAAAATCTGACTTAGAGTCTCTGAAGTTCAGCACAAACTCAACACAAGAGTATGAGCTAATTATTATTCAAAATGATTATCACTTGGAAGAAATGACACTTACTCTTGAAAACTACTCATCATATCTTTCGATTACAGTAGATGACCCAGTTGACACCTTGCGTAGCAACGTTTATCAGTATACAACTTATAGTATTAAAATAAATAAAAAAAATTGCACTGAAACAATCTTGAATACTAGTATTATAATATTATATGAACTAAGTAATAATCAGTTTTCATCGGGTGGTATCTTACATCCTGTTACTTTTTCATTCCAAAATCTGACAGAATCAGATAGCTTTGGGAGATACCCGTTTTATGAATATGAAATACAGAGTATATCAGGTAAAATTATAGCAAGGAATTATATACCGAGATGAAAGTGCCTAATCTAAAAAAATATGATAACTTTGATGAATTTCTTCAAAGAAATGACATTGAAGTAATAACTTTTCAAGATGGAATTGTTGCTAGATGGAAGTCAACGCGCACATACAAAAGAGGAGTGCAAAGAGTAACAGAAACTCGGACAAATCAATTAATTGGTGCTGATTATCATGACCTAACGAAGAAACTAAAAAAAGAATTAAAGAAACTTTATCATATCCCTTGGATATTTATGTTCGGAATCCTTATGTCTGCTGCTTTTATTAGTTTGGGTATCATTGAAAGTAGTATACTTATTATTATCTTTGGCCTAGTGCTTGAACTATCAGCTATCTACTACACAATAGTTAATACTATAGAGTTGATCAATGCTAAAAAAATACTAAAGTCTAAAACTGTAATAACTAGAGATTATCTTAAAACTTGGTTTCATGGAATCGGAAGTTTATTTTATGATGTATTTTCAAAAATTGAAGAAGAAGAGTCAAAGATCTATAAGGGAGATTTATAATTAATGAAAAATATATAGAAATCGCAACTTGTTTAGGGGGTCGAAACCGTTACGGGTCACCAACGCTATCAGTGTCCTTATCTCGTGTAGAGATAAGGGCTTTTTTTGTCTTTGTTAAGCTGTTAAAACACTGGAATCTAATATGTTTTTGATGTCGTTATGGTATTGATTTATGAGTGTTTAAAAACATCAAATTGATTCAAAAATCCCAATTTAGGGTGTCAACACCTGTTTTTGCAAAATTTATGACAACATAAGCAAAATTAGCACCTGTAAAAGAAAGTCTATAACAAGTCTGTAAAATATGCTCAAAAATACAACTTATGTTGATATAAGTTTTAGGAATATTTGTTATTTTAGAGTGGTAGGCGTGGTAGGTGTGGTAAATACTGAACCACAGATTGAGATTATATATAAAACCACATCCTTCTTAGATTATTTGTCATTTTACAACTGCAACATATATTTTATGCTTGACAAAGAGTTCTATATGATGATATAATTTTGTTGTAAACGATAAATGACATATCGGAGGTGCGAAAATGGAAAGATTGATTAAACTATCAAAAGTTTGTGATATCAGTGCAGGATTGGTGCTTAGAAGAAAAGAAGCACAAACTAAAAGTGAAATAATTAAAACTTATAAACTAATCACTTTAAAGAGTCTCGAAGATGATGGATGGGTAAATTCAGAATATTTAGATGACTATAACAGTTTTGAACTACTTGATGATAGGTATCTTACCAAAGAAAACGATATATTAATACGTTTAAGTAGTCCATACACCGCTATTAAAGTAAAAGCTGAACAAGTAGGTTTTGTGATACCGTCATTGTTTGCAATAATTAGACTTAATAAAAAGGATATTGATTCTGGCTATTTAAGTTTCGTGCTGAACAGTGACACGATTAAAAAATCATATTTTAAAAACGCTATGGGAATAACCATACCGGTAGTTAGAATGCAAACCATTCGAGAAACTCAAATTCCAATGGTTTCGACGACCAAACAACAAATAATATCTAAAATAAACGATTTAATGATTAGAGAAAAAAGGTTACACCAACAATTGACTTTAGAAAAAGAAGTATATAATAAAGAACTAACAAAAAGAATAATTAAGGGAGGAAACAAAAATGCAAAGTAAACAATGGACTCAAAAAGAAGTAAATGAAACACTATGGCGTGCATGTGATACGTTTAGGGGGAAGATTGATTCATCAATCTATAAGGACTACATCTTAGTTATGCTTTTTATGAAATATATTAGTGATGTCTATAAAGAACACTATACAGAGTTACTAGAAAAGTATGATGGCGATAAAGAAATGGCTGATCGCCAAATCAAGTTAGATAGATTCACTTTAAATGACGCATCATCATTTGATGACTTATATCAAAATCGTAATGCTTCTAATATAGGTGAAATCATCAATAAAGCATTAGCGGATGTAGAAGAAACGAACAAAACAAAACTACGTGGTGTATTTAAGAATATTGATTATAATTCAGAATCTATATTAGGTAATACAAAAGAGCGTAATACAATGTTAAAAGATTTACTTGAAGATTTTAGTAAGCTCGATTTACGTCCTTCACGTTTATTAGGAGAAGATGTTATAGGAAATGCTTATGAATATCTAATCTCAAATTTCGCATCTGATGCTGGCAAAAAAGGTGGAGAGTTCTTTACACCATCTGAAGTATCAGAACTCTTGTCAAGACTTGTCAAACCAGAAGAAAATGATAGAATATATGATCCAACTTGTGGATCAGGATCATTACTAATTAAAGCATTTGATAAAGTACATTCAAAAAAAGCGCAAATCTATGGACAAGAGAGAAATGGACAAACTCAATCACTTGCTAGAATGAATATGTTTTTGCATAGTATTGATGATGCTAAAATTGCATGGGGAGATACAATTGCTAATCCACTACACATAGAAAATGGAAAATTGATGAAGTTTCAAGTTGTTGTTGCAAATCCACCATTCTCATTAGATAAATGGGCATCTGGATTTTCTGGCGAATCAAATGGAGATTTCAAAATGGAATCATCACTTGATCCATATAAAAGATTTGACTGGGGTGTTCCACCTAAGTCAAAAGGTGACTATGCATTTGTACAGCACATGCTACATTCTCTAGCTGAAGGTGGACGCATGGGTGTTGTATTACCTCATGGAGTGCTTTTTAGGGGTGCTAGCGAAGGAAAAATCAGAAAAGAAATTATTGATTTAAACTTACTTGATGCAGTCATTGGGCTACCTGCTAATTTATTCTTTGGTACAAGTATCCCTGCAACTATCTTGATATTTAAGCAAAATAGAAATAGAGATAATATCTTATTTATAGATGCATCGCAAGATGATATGTATGAAAAAGGTAAAAATCAAAATAAACTTAGAGAAGAAGATATTAAGCAAATTGTTGATGCATATGAAAAATATGAAACAGAAGATAAATTCTCATATGTAGCAACCAAAAAAGAGATTAAAGAAAATGAATATAATCTAAATATTCCTAGATATGTTGATACTTTTGAAGAGGAAGAACTTGTAGATTTAAAAGAAGTTCAAGAAAATATAGAATCTATAAAAGCAGAGCTTGAAGAAGTAGAAACCGAGATGAAAAAGTATCTAGAAGAACTGGGAGTTTAGGTGATAATTATGGATTGTTTACCTACGAATTGGAAGAAACTAAAACTTTCAAAAGTTTTGAAAGTTAAACACGGTAAAAACCAAAAGCAAGTGGAGTGTGATGATGGAAAATATCCCATTTTGGGGTCGGGTGGATTAATGGGTTATGCAAACGATTATATATGGGACAAACCTTCAGTATTAATTGGACGCAAGGGTACAATAAACAAACCCCAATTTATGAATAAGCCTTTTTGGACAGTGGATACACTATTTTATACAGATATTTTTGAAGGATATGAACCTAAGTGGTTATATTATGTATTTCAAACAATTAACTGGTATAAATATAATGAGGCATCCGGAGTACCCAGTTTAAGTGCATCAACGATTGAAAAAATAAAAATAATAGTTCCACCATTTGAAGAACAAAAGGAAATAGCAAACATCCTATCAACCTGGGATGTTGCTATCGACCTCAGAGAAAAAGAACTTAAAATGGAAAAATCGCTACTTATACAAGCAATAAATACGTTAACTAAGAATAATGATTTTATTGATGTGAAATATAATCCCATTTCAATTGATGAGTGTACTTCATTTGTCAACGGATACTCATTTCAAAGTAAAAGCTATGAAGATGTAGGAGACTATAATATTGTAACAATAGGAAATGTTCAAGATGGAAAACTGGATTTACATTCTAAAACAAAAAAAATATCAAGATTACCTAATAACATAAGTAAACATCAAATATTATCTAAAGAGGATATTCTGATTTCTATGACGGGAAACGTAGGTAGAGTTTGCAAAGTGAATGAATCTAATTTACTGTTAAACCAACGAGTTGGAAAATTCATAATCAAACCAGTTATTCATAGAGACTACTTTTATTACTCGTTAAGGAGTACAAGATTTTTATCAAAAATGATTGCTAAAGCTCAAGGTGGAGCTCAACCTAATTTATCAACTAAAGATATAAAAAATTATTATATAGAAATACCAGAATATAAAAGACAAGCAATTATTGGTAGATATTTGAGTTCATTAGATAAAAAAATTGAGTTATTGATAGATGAAATTACTCAAATGAAGATTCAGAAAAAAGGTCTTATGCAACAACTATTAACCGGAAAGATCAGAGTACAGTCATAATGCTGTACTCTGCTTCCAATCGAGGTGAACAGTATGAATAAACAAGGATATGATGAATTAAATATTTCTCAAACACCAGCACTAGAAATTCTAGAACGTATTGGCTATGAAATTATAAAGCCTGAAGTAGCTGAAAGCATGCGTTCTAATTTATATAATGTGATATTAAAACCTATACTAAAAGCACAACTAGAAAAAATAAACTCATACGAATATAAAAATCAAGTGCATCTTTTTTCAACTAGCAATATTAAAAAAGCTATTCAAGATATTGATATGGCTTTAACTGATGGACTCATTAAGACAAATGAAAAAATATATGATGCACTGACATTAGGAAAAAGTTATCAAGAGGTTGTATCAAAAGTAGATGGTATTCGTTCTTTTAACATGAACTATATCGATTATGAACATCTCGAAAATAATGTTTTTCATGCTGTAGAAGAATTTACAGTTGAAAGAGAAGATGGGCAAGGCCATGTTCGTCCTGATATAGTTCTATTTATTAACGGAATTCCATTCGCTGTGATTGAATGTAAAAAAGCGTCAGTTTCTATTAATCAAGGTATTAGCCAAATGCTTAGAAATCAAAGCATACAGTATGCACCACAACTTTTTAAGTTTGTACAAATTGTGATGTCTACAAATAAAAATGAAACCAAATATGCAACTGTTGGTACACCAGCTAAATTTTGGAGTTTTTGGAAAGAAGATAAACAATCAGATGAACTTGAATGGTTTGAAAAAAATCTATCTACCAGCATAGCTGAGAGGATACCTACGACACAAGATCAAAACATCATTTCTCTTTTTCATCCAAAACGTGTACTAGATATCATTTCTTACTTTTTATTATTTGATCGTAATGAAAAAAAGATTGCTCGATACCAACAATTTTTTGCTATCAAAGAAATCATGAAAACTATCAAAGAAACAGATAGAGCTGGCAATCGACAATCAGGCGTTATATGGCATACACAAGGTTCTGGTAAATCACTTACAATGGTTATGCTCTCTAAGTATATCTTGAGTGATTTAGCTAAAGAGCATCCGCAATTAGTGGTTGTTACAGATAGAATTGAATTAGATTCACAGATTCACAAGACGTTTAATCATTCAAGGTTAAAAGCTGCTCGTGCTACGAGTGGGAAAAATTTAGTCAACCTGATTAAAACTAATAAGGCTGATATAATAACGACACTTGTACATAAATTTGATACAGCATCTAAAAATCAAGAACCAGTCAAAGATAAGAATGTTTTTATCTTAGTTGATGAATCACATCGAACTCAATATGGAGAACTTCATATCAAAATGAAACAAGTATTTCCAAATGCTTGTTATTTAGGTTTTACTGGAACACCACTTATGAAAAAAGAAAAGAGTACCATGCGTAAGTTTGGTCGTATGATTCATAAGTATACAATCAAAGATGGTGTAAACGATGGAACAATTGTCCCATTGTTATATGAAGGACGTTTTGTAGATCAAACAGTCAATCGTCTTGCAGTTGACAAACGTATAGAGATGATAACAAGAAACTTAAATGATAAACAAAAGATCTTACTTAAACAAAAATGGGCCAAGTTTGAAAATATTGCATCTAGTGAGCAACGTATTCGCTTAATAGCTGATGATATTTACATGCACTTTATTAAGTTTTATAAAGGAACACCATATAAAGCAATGCTTGCGACTAATTCAAAATTTGATGCAATTAGATATAAGGAAGCTTTTGATGAGTATAACGATATTCATACTGCTGTTGTCATATCACCTCCAGATCAAAGAGAAGGATACGAAGATTTAGAAGGTGAACCAAAGGATAGAGTTCTTAAGTTTTGGAATAAGATGATTGAAGGATATTCTGATGTACAACGATATGACGATATTATCAAAGATGAATTTGTTAATGGTGATGAGTTAGATATCATCATTGTCGTAGATAAATTACTTACAGGTTTTGATGCGCCACGAGCAAGTGTTTTATATGTGGATAAACCTATGAAAGAACATAACTTATTACAAGCGATAGCACGTGTGAATCGTATATATGAAGGAAAAGATTACGGACTTATTGTAGATTATCGTGGATTGATAGATAATCTTAATAGCGCCATGGAAACATATTCAGGATCAGGACTAGAAAATTATGACTCTGAGGATATCCAAGGTGCACTAGTAGATGTGATTAGTATCATTGGAAAATTACGAGAAGCATATTCACAGCTTCTTGATATCTTTAAACCAATTAAAAATCAAAGAGATAATGAAGAATATGAAATACTTTTGGAAGATGATGAAGTAAGAACCAACTTCTATAACTCTCTTTCATTATTTGGAAAATTTTTAGGTATTGCACTAGAATCAGAACATGTATATAATTCTCTTGGAGAAGAAGAGTTAAACAAATATAAGAGAGAACTGAAGTTCTTTCAGGAACTAAGAGCATCTGTTAAATTACGTTATAGCGATTCAATAGATCATAAAGAATACGAACCTAAAATGCGTAATTTAATGGATAATTATATCGCTGCAGAAAATGTCTATAAAATAACTGCACCAGTTGATATATTAAATGAAGAAAAATTTGAATATGAAGTAGAACAACTTGGATCAAATCGTTCAAAAGCTGATACGATACGGACACGTATGACAAAGCGAATCTCTCAGAAATATGATGAAAATCCAGCATACTATAAGAAGTTCTCTGAGAGGATTCAAGAAATCCTAGATTTATATAAAGAAAAACGTATCTCAGATGGAGACTACTTTGATAGACTTAATAAAGTAAAAAACGACTTTAGACAAGGGTATTCTGGAACAAGTTTTCCAAAGAGCATCAAAAATCACCCTCATGCTCAAGCATTTTTTGGAGTTGTTAAAGATGAAATCGATAAGATTAGTGAAATCGTCTCTAAATTTGATGCTGAAGACTATGAAGATTTTATAGGAGAACTTTCGATTAGAATAGAAGATGTCATCAGCAAGAACAGTAAAGTAGATTGGCATGATAATCAAGAAGTTCATAATAAAATATCTAGAGACTTAAATGAACTTTTTTATGAATACAAGAAAAAACACTTTACAGCATTAACATACTCTAAGATAGATACGATGATTGCAGATTTGAAAACTGTAGCACTTAGAAGATACTAGGTGACATTATGGAAAAACATAAGGTAATATATTCGAAAAGAGATATATGGTTTAATCTTGAATACAAAAACATAAAGAATATAAACTTAAGAGTTAAGCCTGATCAAAGCGTGCATGTATCAGTGCCACTAAGTACACCAAAAGATAGAGTCGAAACTTTTGTTTTATCGAAAGCTCCTTGGATTTTTCAAAAAATTAAAGGATTTGATCTAACAAGACCAATGCAAAGTGGTAAAAAAGATTATGTAAGTGGAGAAACATTCAAATATCTAGGAAGACAATACCGCTTAAAAATCGAAGAAACAATTAAGAAAGAATATGTCACAATGAAACCAGGTTATATAACGATACACGTTAAAAAGAAAGATAATAAAAAACGCAAGCAAAAGCTTTTAAATGAGTGGTTTAGAAATCGCGCACATTTTATTTTTCAGGAAGTAATGAATGAGGTTTATCCATTAGTTGAAAATATAGTTAAACCCAAACCATTATTAGAAATAAAGGTAATGACGAAAAGATGGGGATCCTGTCTTAAAAGCAAAAATACAGTTCTTTTGAATTATGAACTCATTAAAGCACCAAAACATTGTATTTCTTATGTAACAGTACATGAACTTACACATTTTGTACATAGAAACCATGATTCAAAGTTCTACAATTTGCTAACCGTTTTAATGCCTGATTGGAAAGAACGTAAAGCAATTTTAGATGAAAAAATTATCATGTTTATATAAGGGGGGGAGTGCATGAAATTTATAGAAATCTTTAGTAAGTTTAATATCAAGTTTTCCAGATCAGCAAGAATTGTTGCTGGCATATTCGTTGGTATAATTATCTTATTTGGTTTAATTTCATTATTAATACCAAATTCAGACAATAATAATGATCAAATTGAAAATACTGTAGAAGACAAAAATACATATTTGTATGAAGAAGTAAAGTATGCCGATGAGGTATACATTAATTGTGTTGGGATTAATGCTATTGAAAATAGCGATGAATCATACACACTAAACTTGAAAGTGAAAATCGAACAATGGAATACTGATTTTAACATTAATCAGATAGAGATTAAGCCTGAAATGTTCGAAATTAGACTCATGGATACAAATGCACCATCACAAATGTCTGTATTCATGAGTAGCTTGGCTAAGGCAACTGTCTTAACTGCCGCTTCAATTGCAGTTGGTGGAGAAATTAATGTAATAGAACAAACTTTAGATTTTGCTACTGATTATGCTACTTCAGTTATAGAAAATGCTGAAAGTAAGGACACTTTAAAGATTAAAGCAAATAATGAAGATTTTGAACCATTTAGACCTTACATGAAGAATGGAATACCAACATATGTTAATCTCTCGTTTGATATTACTGAAGAATATTTAAATAGTTATAAAACCATAGTTTTATCAATTGACACTTGGTATACATGGCAACAAAATATATTTTTGACATTACGTCCAAACACTAAAGACTATTCTATAGAATTTGACCTAAATGGAGGAACATCAGCTGTTGAAATACCAATTGTGGATGTTGAATCAGGAAATATCGTTGATTTTCCAAATGTAGATCTATATAAAGAAGGATATCAATTCGCATATTGGACAACAGAAAAAGATAACAAGGAAACAAAATTAAGAGATTTGTATTTTTATACATACGAGAATGTGCAAAACTTCAAAGTTTATGCATATTATGAAGAATTAGTTCCACTTGAAGAATATACAAGTATGGGCGATATTGTGGAATTCAAAGATTCGACATATGTTATTTCTGTACAAGAGGTTAATACAATAGAAAATGTTACTATAATCGATAGCAATGGTGAAGAAATTATCCATACCTCTAACGGAGAAAATCAATTTCTAGCTATAAAAATTATGATTGTTAAAACTATAGATGGGAACGGACATGTGTTAGACAATGATAATGATTTTTATTTATTAAACGAGTATAAAGATAAAGACTTAGGTAAGTATTTTGGATATATTAATCTATTTGATAACATAAAGCCATTAGATGATTATAATTGGATTGGGCTTGAAATAGATGCCGTAGGAACATATTACATTACATTGCATTTTGAGATTCCAAATCACCTATCAGATAAGAGTTTATTCGTACTTGAAATTGACTTTTTTTGGAATAGTTACTCAAAAGAAATATTACTTAAATAAAACCTCGTTGATATATATATTTCTTTATAACTTTTCACAATAAAAAAAAGGTGAAATAAAAATGGAAAATTTACTTAAAACGATACTAAAGAATCCAATCGGAGCAATAATAGTTAGTCTATTTTTATTCGTATATGTGCCTGGTTTGAGAGTATACATTGCTGTAGCAGTGGTAGTCATACTAATAATAACTCTTGGAAAAAATGGTTTTGTAATATACTTTGCATACAGTTCTCTAGGCGCACTACTGAGTATGCTTTTATCATTCTTTAATGAAACTTCAAATTTCTATCAACAGTTGTATGTATCAGTAAACTTATTAACATTTGCTACATTAGGAACTATTATCGATCTTATTTTTTATATTGAATCAAGTGGATGGGGTTGGTTTGAGAATTTATGGGCATTTATTGGGTTTGGAGCAATAGCATTTTTAATACAAAAACTTACTTAAGGAATCTATAATGAATAAATATGAAACTGTACTACTTGGCATAGAAGCAGCATCCAAAACACTTAACATCACACCACCTGAAGTATACTTTGCAAGTGGTAGTGATTTTCCCAACCTAGAAATATCAAGTATTTATAGACATAAAGATAATGAAATCATAGTTAATGAAGATTGGATCAATAGAAGTAGTGAACTAGAAATTATAATTACTGCACTTCATGAAACTAGACATGCATATCAAAAGTATTGTATTGATACGAAATCTAAAGAAGACATAAAAACAATAAAAACTTGGGAAAAAGAATTTAATCAATATTATCAACCATCAGGAAAAAATACACCAAGAGATGACATATCATATTTAAGACAATCAATCGAAATTGATGCGATTGCATTTGCTTATCATCAAATGAAAAAATTATATGATATTGAGGTAAAAATACCTGAAGAGATTAAAAAAGAAATAGAAAAATATATAGTTTCTAACAAGTGGTCATAGACCTAAAAGACCGGAGTTACCGGAGTTACCGGAGTTACTAGATATTAGATATAAAAAAAGACCACAATAAAGTGATCTTAATAATTCCAATCTACTTTTGTAGGTTGGATTTTTTTTGGGTCTTATAGTAATGATTATAGAGTTGTGATAACTTAGTGTCTAATAAAGCATAGGGCAAATCATCGGATATGACAATGTAATCATTATTAGCTGAGGCATCATCATATTTAACCAATGTCCCTTCGGTTAATTCATCAGAGATGCTTATTTTTTTAGCAACATTAAAGACTATTTCTTGTGAGAAAAGCTCTTTTTGCGATAAAGCATTATGAAAAAGTTTAAAACTTCTATAATAGTTCTTTTTACCTAGCCAGTTTGACATATGTGCATCATTGATGACTAGATAATCATTTTCACTGTTCTCTTTTTTTACTAAGTAGTAAGCACATGTTAATAAAAAGTCTGTTATGTATTTTCTATGAGTTACTTCAAAGGCATCTATTAATTTATTAAATATAGAGATTGGGAAATAAACATAGTGATTTTTTAAAGGACCATCTTGGATAGCATTTGCAATAATCAAATCAAGCGTAACAATTTTATTATCATATTTGTTTTTCATGCCATGAATACTATAAAATTTATTTTTAATAAGGCCTGTTAAATAGACATCATTCCAGTAGACAATTGATTTTTCAATCGATTTAGCTGTTAACATGTAGTTTTTCAAATTTATTTTTGTGTCTTCTAACTCTTTATTGGTAATCCTTGCAATAAGGTTATTAAAAGCATCTCTTGCTTCTTGCATATAATCATAATATCGGCCATTGCCACTTACACCTATTAACTCCTTTGGTAGATCTGATTCAATTTTATGATTACTACACCAAGCTATAAGATAATTTTCTACAAGTTTAATCCTATTTAGGAGTTCTGATTCTTCTAGAGTATTTAATTTTCTAATATCTTTTTCATCATGGAAAATAAATCTTCTAGCTATGATGGTTAGTGCTCTATCAATTCCCGATCTTTTTGTAATAGATTCAAGTAATAGTCGACCATAAATCTCTCCACTTTTAAATTCGGGATTTTTAACGTCCACATTTAGAATCAAATCTTTAGTATAATCATCGTATTCTTTAAATTCGTTTAACATCAGAAATATCCTCCTTGTTCAAATCAATTACTAGATTAAGTATCGTATTTCTAGCGAAAGTAAACATAAATTTCATAGATTTGTCATAAGTTCTTAAAGCATAATAGTACATTGTCTCAACATCTCTTGAAACACCATGATATTTAAATAATTTATCAAGACTATCATTAAAATAGCGCTCTACATTTAAACGTATCTTCCATATGGGTAGAAGGATCGATTGCTTATCATACATTCGGTTATTACAATCAGAAACGAGTGTCGAAATATCATCTAAATCTTCTAATGTATAAGCCATTTCTTTTTTAGGAAGTTTTTTTATTGAACTTTTTATCTTCTTAGTATAAGAACACGCTTTTTCATAATCAGAAGTACCTAGTATAGATGTTTTATCGATGTATTTTATAATTAAATCAGTGTCACTTAGTCTATTGATAAGAGCGTCATGTATTAAAGAACCAAGATTATCAGTGGTATGTATATTGTGGCGATCAAATATATTTTTAAGTAGAATCTTATATCTAGAAATTGTATCAAAACCATTGAGGTTAACCGAAAGTTCTTTTTCAAGAGTTAAGATAGCCTCGCTTAATATTAAATATAAGAGCTTATGGCCATTATTTGAGAAGTTTGTCAAAAGTTCGATCTCTTCTTCATTCAAAATCTCACCAAAGTACTTCGAAAGAAGTGCTTCTTTTTTTTGTTGTAATGAAATGAATTGCCAATGATTAGATAAAGATAAATCTCTTATAGAAACTAACTGCTCAATATCCATAGCGATAAGCTTAATTAAAAGATTATCAAGTGTCAAAGTCATAGTAATATCATCATATTGTAAACTTAAAATATATTGTATTGTAGACTGTATTTTGCTATTAAAATAGCTATTTGGTTGCATAATATAACCTAGTTGTCTATTGAAGTCTAGGTAGGATAACAGGAGTTTAGAAATCTCTTTTAACAATTTAAAATTAAGAGATTTCTTCCAATTCTCATCTTTTTCAAAAGAAAATCTGATAATATTAGAGTGTTTTTTATTAAGAAGTTTCTTAGCATTAATTGCTTCTAATAAAACTTTATCAGCGTTTTCCTTCAGATAGTATAAGTTAGGACTATTATCTTTTATATAAAAATTGATATTTTCGTTTCTATTGTTCTCTACTCTGGTTTTATAATCAATAAAGGGGTTATTGATACTCTGGGCTTTATAAAATGGTGCTTTACCAGATTTGACAGCATCTATTTCTGCTCCTATAATAAAAGACATTTTTTCAGCTTTTCTACGATGCATTTCCTTCTTTTTGTAATCAGAATCATTTTCATTATATGCAAATATACTATGTGAAAAAGAATGATTACTCATTAACCCAATTCTTGTAGAAAAGGAGTTTATTGTAGAAGTGAAAAGATTTTCATTTGTAGGATGTTTTTCCTCACCTTTTAATGAAGGGAACCAAAGTATTTGATTTCGATTTAAAATATTAGATTTTTTAACAGCATCGTTATAAATGTCATTACTGATGATTCTTACAATATCACCATCAGTATCTGCTGTTTGCATAGCTAACATTTGATTTGAGAAAGCATTAAGCATGATAACTCCAGTTAAATGAGAAAAATATTTCTCTCTTTGCTCATTTAACTCCTTTGGGATAGGTTTTGCAGAGACTAGCTCTTTAGATGTAATATGTGGATTTCTAAGGATTGAATAATTTTTAAGCTCAATGAAATGATTAAATTTACTAGGTGCATAAAAATAATCAGATAAATCAGAGAAACCTTGGGCATAGATTCCACCTTTAGTAATTTGATTGAGCAATTCGAGTAGATCACCAGATAAAAATCGAACTGTTCCCTCTATCTGAATTCTTCCGGTTTTCATATTTTTTAGAAGAGTGTTCGCATAAGAGTTGATTCTATTTTGATATATATCATCATATATGAAATCAGGATTTTTCGAAAGAAGTCCAATAAGCAGACTTTGTTCATCATTAGAAGACTGAAATTCATTATTAGAATCATAGTAGTTTTTAGATCTTATAAAATATTCAATTTGTTTATCTGGATTTGAAACGATATCTAAATAGTTTTCTTTACCGCGGTTAAGAAGTTTTATAAAATCTAATCTCTTCAGTGCAGGTGTATGTAAAACTTGATAGTTTAATATTGTTTCAAAATCCTCTGTTTCTTGCTGATCTAGGTTTGTGATATACAGAGCGTGATGATACTTATAAAACAATTCGAAATATTTTTGCATTGGAAGTAAAGGATTAATTTTATCTTCAACATTAAGATATCGACTTTTGATCCAATTAAAACATTTGAACTGACTTTTAGTTAGTATTATTTTTATGTTTTCTACATTTCTTAAATTGCCAAAAGCATCCCTTATATGAGTGATATTGTTTTCATTAAACCATTGGACTAGATTAACAGCATGAAGCACCCCTTTTGTGAAAGGAAGCCTAAATTGAATACTATAATGATACGGTGGCTGTTTTTTAGATAAGAAGGTCTGGTTAATGTATTCTAAAAAAGACTTATCAATAAAACCTTCGCCATCAAACATATTTGTGGCTGTATTTATATTTACTTTATTAAACACAACAAGTTCATCATCATCTTTTAGCTTTTCTAAATCAAGTAATTTAAAGATTTGAAGGATAAGATTATTGTAAGCTTCTAAAGTGATAGTATCTAAAGCGTTTAAAGGATTGGGGGGCAAACTCTTATAAACACTTAAATCAATTTGAATAGCTTCTCGCAAGTCACGATATTTTTCATACATATTAAAGTATTGGTTTTTTGAATAGGTTTCAATATTTCTAGCGTTGTTGATGAGGGCAGTATGCAGCGTATTCATAATCCTTGTATATCCTTCTTCATCCGAAAAGAACATATCATAGATCATTTCTCTAATAATTGAACGACTAAATGCTGTTGTAAAATTATCTGTTACAGACAGTTTGTTATAATCATTGACTACAATCACAGATTCATCATCCAATTCTTGCAGTTCAATTCGCATACCACTACTTAGATATAATCCTTGATAAGCTTGTAGTTTACTAATCAAATACTTGTTGCTTTCATGAATCAAATCAAAGTTTAATCTTTCATCAATTATATTTTTTAGGTCTTTTCGAACGAATGAAATTAATGATTTTCTACCCATACTTCCCGATTTTAAAAATGGAACATAGTGTATTTTCTTATCCGTATCTAGCTCTATGATGACTCCATGCTCAAATATCATTTTTGCATAACTATGATACTGTTCTTTTTTAACATAGTTTTTAACAGTGAATATACCTGTAAAATCAACATATACAATCACATCTGAGAGTAAATCATTAATCTTGTTCATCGTAGGCATGTGATTGCTTTGATAAGCTTGACGATCTTTATCAAAATCTTCAATTTTTTTATCGAGTTCATAAAGAGTCCTTGAGAGTTGATAAAAAAGTGCATTTTCTTCTATAGTACTTAGTTTTAAAACTAATGCTTTGGATTCTTTATTTAATATCATCGGGATTTGATTTTCAGTATGTTTTTTTGCGATAAGAATCTCAATTATTTTTCGTGCACTTAATGTCTTTATGATATATCTAAAATTCATAGAATCACCAACCTTTACTCTATTATACACTATATTCTATTATATATAATTAGTAGACCCAACTATATATTGATTATATATAATTAGTAGACCCAAAAATGGAAAGAGGTGGTGCTTATGATTTAATTAGGCTGAATAATTCAGCAAATTAACTTTTTAGACTTTTTAGTAAAAAAGATCACAAAAATAAAAGAGAGGATCAAAACGAAGGGTAAGCCAAAATGGCTTATCCTTTTTTTGTTTTGAAAAGGAAAGAAAATATGAGTTATTTAGTAAAAAATCTTTCGACAAACATGATGGACTATGTCGATAGCAAAGGAAATGTTTACCCGTCTGTATGCAATGGAATTTGGGTAAAATCAATCATTAAATTTATTGATAAACCCGATTTAGAAACCAGAGTAGTCTTAGAAATCTATCAACCAAACAAAATTGTTGAATTTGTTGTTAATCTTGCTTCTACCATTAAGAGTCAAGAAAGCATTATAGAAACACTTACAAAAAGAGAATTTTTCATTAGTTTTAAATTTGCAAATGCTTTAAGGGATTATTTAACTTATTCAGCTCAAGAAGCACAAAATCAAAATAGGTATCAATATTTTCACGAAACACTAGGATACTTAAAACAAGAAAATGAAAACCCTATATTTCTTTTAGGAGATTCAATATTACCTAATGGACATAAATCTATATTTGATGATACAAATATCAAGTTTAAGTCAGGATCTGAAAAAGATTACAATAATTTCATGGAAGATATGATACTTTCTTGCAAGAGCATGCGTTTTGCACTTGTATTAGGGCTTTCATCAGTAATGGCCAGTTATCTTAAGGATTACGCCGATGTTGGAACAATGCTAATCAATCTATCTGGAGCTAGTAGTTCTGGGAAAACGACAACTGCAATGTTTATAGCATCACTTTGGGGTGAACCTAAGATTAGTAATTTAGGATTAGTTCGGACATTTAATTCAACATTAAATGCACTGATGTTTAGCTTAAGAGGAATTTCAGGTGTTCCTATAACGTTAGATGATGCAACAACAGGTGGGTTAAAAAATCGTACAGAAATGATTTATCAATTAGCTCAAAGTGAACCGAAAAATCGTATGGCATCAGGCTCAGAACGTAGTGAACAGGGGTTGAGTTGGTCTGGAGCAATATTTATTACATCTGAAACACCTGTTATATCAGATTCTGAAAGTAGGATGGGTATCGTTTCTCGAATAATTGATACAGATGGATTGATATTTACACAATCCGCAAAACATGCTGAAGAGATTAAAAGATTTATAGGATCAAACTACGGACACATTGGAAGAAAATATGTAGAAGCATTAAAAAGTAAGAAAAAGGCTGATTTAGAGCAGTTTTATGAAAAGTGCAAAGAAGAAGTTTTAAATAAGCTTGTTTTAAAGGATAATTTGACATCTAGAATTTCTAGTAAGTTAACGATCCTTTATATGACAGCTAAATTAGGTCAAGAACTTTTGAAATATAATGAATTAGATCCTGATGAAATACTTGAATATTTGATATCAAAAGATCAAAAAGAAGTAAAACAACGACATATTGGTGAAAAAGCATTAGAAGTTATAAAAGAATTTATTACAGAAAGCCATAGACACTTCGAAAAACTAGATAAACATTCCATAACACACCAAGTAGCGTCTGGTTTGCTATATGGTCATTTTAGATATATTGGTGAAAAAGTTGTTGTAACTATTCCAACGGCCAAAGTCGAAGGGGTATTGAAGTCTAATTATATTTATGATACAAGAGTTATTTATAAATATTGGCATGATAAAGGTGTTATTCAAAAACAAAAAGATAGATATTCAATCAGTGATTCAAGACTTAAACTTAGAACCATTAAATTTGAATTCACAAAAGATGAAGAAACACTAATACCTTGGTATGCATCACCTATCAAAGATGAACAGAATTCAGAAATAGAGACACCCGTGTCAGATGTGAAGTACGAAACTGATATTGATAGCATTTTTATCGAGGATGAAGATCATGAGAATTAAAATATCTAGAAGTATTCTTTATGAACAAAAAGAGCAAAAATCATACCAAAAGAAGATTGAAAAAGCACTTAAAACATACAAAGGAAATCCAAGTATTGAAAAGTTAATCGTTTCTGCTATTAGTCAGATAAAAGATAGAAAACATGGTAAGTAATAATCATAATAAATAATTCTTAAAGAACAATATTTAATGTAATGGATATATCCCTAGAAAGTTTTCTCTGTGTTACGCAGAACTCAGTTGTTACTTGGCGGATATAAAGACATTTTCATTTTAAGTCTCGCAGCCTAAAATCTTAGCATGGACGACTGCTCGGTCATTTATCATTTTATGAAATGTCATGTTTGTTTCTAGGGATCACAATTACTACTAGCATTTTTTAATCATCCATCCAAGAGGATAAAAAAACTAAGAAAGAAGGAAAAATAATATGAAAGCAAATGAATTTAGAGAAGCAATGTGTCAATTAGTTTCTGCAGCAAGCAACATAATATTACTTAATAGTATAGATGGGGGTAAAGTGAAATCAAGAGAACTTTATTTCAAGGAACAAAACAATTTATCAGAAGAAGATATCGCGAAATGCATATTACAATATTTTTATAAAGCGTGGTATACCAAATCTAGAGATTTTATAGTGATGAGTCAATGTATCGAGAATGTAACTCAAGAAATAGATATCAACATTGAAACTTTTATCAATTCACAGATTAACCATGCGATATCGATTGAAAAAGCATCGACTTATAAGATAGATCTATACCCTCTAATTGTATTTGAAGATAACGATTACAAAAAAGGTATTTATATTAAGTTGTATAAATAATAATTTAATAGATTACACCAAAGAGACTGCTTATTTATAAGTGGTCTCTCTCAATTTAAAAATAGAAGATTTGACTATAAATTGGGAATGTAAGTTTTTAAAATATATATTATAAATATGTGAACAAAGAGTAATTATTTTTTACATAAAATTAAATAAGGAGGAAAAATATGAAATGTTCTATTTGTGAAAAGGAAATCAAAGGAGATGAGCACAATGCTATGCCAGTAACTACAGGCATTTGCTGCACAACATGTAACGAAAATGTAGTTATACCTATGAGAATGTATAATCTTGGGTTAAATAAAAAAGAAGGACTTATAATTACTCCAGATTACAAGGTTGAAATTGTCAAAGCTAAAGATGAATGTTTTTCATTAAAAGAGCTACAAGAATATGTGAATGGATACATAGAACTATATCCAACAAATAATAAAACCTATCATATAATAGTTAATGAAGAAGGCTTACTGATGCGATTACCATTAAATCAGTTATCGAGTAAGCTATATGGAATCCATGCGGTAGGAAATGTAGTTATCATTCCTAAAAAATTATTTAAATAAGGAGGAATTAATGAGCGTTATAGTTGGTGTAGTAGATAAAGGAGTAGTCTATTTAGGAGCAGATAGCCAAATTACACAAGGTGGTTGTAAGAACAACCAATATCATCCTAACAATAGAAAGATTTGGCATCCAGATGAAGAGGTATCGGTAGTGATGGGTTCTGCTGGATTAGTTAGAGGAATAAACATCACTAAAAACATCAATGGATTAATTGATGCTAAGACACTGAGGAGTCAGCTAGTAGATTTTAGTTATGTGAGTCAGCATGTAGTTAAAAATATCATGGATCAAATGGAGACGCATAAACTTTTAGAATCAAAAGACTTTATACCAAAAATGCAAAATGAATATCTCATTGGATATAGAGATAAGCTCTATAAGATTAGTGTTGATGGTGCTGTATCAGAGATAAGTGAATATGAAGCGATAGGGTCAGGACAAATAGAGGCTAGAAGTAGTTTATACACATTAAATCAAGATGGGCCTATTCATAGAATTGTTAAAGCAATAGAATCAGCTATAGGAAATGATATTTATGTAAGCTATCCAATAGTAATAATTAACACTAAAAATAAAGATGTAGTCGTTATTCAAGACGAGAAAGAAAAGAACTCACTTAGTTAGTGAGTTCTTTTTATAGATAAACTAGGAAGGAAGTGAACATCTTGAATAAGAGCAGACAGTATGCAGTAGCAAACAAAAAGCAATATCATCCAAAAAACAAACAATCTAACAAGAGATATCATCATCCACAGAAACGTGGCAGTGAGATTAATCAATTATTTAAGGGTAATATTGTAAATAACATGAGATTTGGAAATAGGGACCATGATTTATCTGGTTATGTAGAAAGAACTTTGGTAGTAAAAGATAGACAAGGTAACGTACAGGTCGCAAAAGAGAAGCAATTTTTTAATAGTAGTAAGAACTCAATGAGAGTGAGGATTAAAGATGATGATAGAGAACCATCATAAAGACTACTACAACCTAGTAGAGGTAAGTATACATAAAAAGAAAAGGGTATCACCCTTTAATTTGAATATTACATGTCCTAAAGATGCTGCTAGATTCTTTTCCCATATGCTTGCAAAAAAAGATCGTGAAGTACTAGGGGTAATAGGGTTGGATATCAAAAATAAAATTACATATTTTGAAATTGCTCATATAGGCACATTATCACAAAACCTCATACACCCCAGAGAAATATTTAAGGCGGCTATACTTACAAATTCACATGCGATTATTATCGCACATAATCACCCTAGCGGCCATGTAGATCCTTCACTAGCAGATAGGAATGCTACTAAACAGATGACTCAAGCAGGAGAACTCATAGGAGTGACTCTAATAGACCACCTTATAGTTACTAATGATAAGTACTACTCAAGTAAAGAAAATAAAGAGAGTTATATAGGAGGGGGTAGTAATGTTTAAAGAACTACTAGGGGTAGTAGTACTCAATGGGCCGATGATGATAGAGGTAGTATCTAATGAGATAGTTGTTACAGTGTATCAACATAAGACGATGATACCTTATCTACCAGTAGATATGCCAAAAACATTTGATGAGATAATGGGACATAGTAAAAAAGGGCTTAATATGGCGATAATCTCAGATATCTACGATGTATATAAAAAGACTATAACTGTAACAAATTTTAGCCCTAGTACTGTTAAAGAAATACTAGCTAAGCTACTAGCAGGAAGTATTCAATATATGGCTGCTATTAGTGTAGAGGAAGGACTACCTATACTACTAGTTAATAGTTATAAAGAAAAAGATAGATACCTATTGTCAACGATAGGGTTAGTAGATGATGCAAGAATTATATTTGCAGAGATCTATGAAAATAAATAGGAAAAGAGGTTAATTAAAAATGCTCAATCAATGTATATTTGTAGGCAGAGTTCAAAAAATTGAATCATTTAACAGTGAAGTGTTAAAAGTCACGTTAGATATAATAACTAATAACGATAATCACAATAAGATAGGAATTGAAATACCAGATAAAATGATAGATGAATCATATATCAGAAAAGGTAATTTAATGGGTATAAAAGCAAAAGTAAGCAGTAGTGATGCACAGACATATAAGTTTATTGCAGAGCGACTTACTGTATTAGGAGTAAAAGATGATGAAGCATAAATGCACTTTTAGCCGTAGTACGAGGTACTTAACTAGGGGTATTAGTGAGACGGTACCACTAGAGATACAGATATTTATGTGGAGTGAAATTGATAAGGTAGTAGTAGCTGAACAAGTGGACTATCTACAGGTATTTGAATTTAAAGTAAAAGAAAATCATATCGAAATAGAGCATAGACAAGAAGATCCAGCTTATAAAAAAGTGCATAAAGTAAAAAAATTAAACGATTATATAAGCTTAGATCAAATCAAGGTATTCGTGATTGATGATATCGATCATAGTACGATGTTACTATCGAGTGAATATTAGGAGGAAAGAAATATGGCAAAAGCCAAATACAAACCAGAAGAAAATATGAAATCAATCGATCAACTGACGATTGCAAAACAGATTGCAGATGAGCTATCACTACATGCACCACTTGTGACAAAAGTGATTGAATTAGAGCAAAAACTAACAATGCAGTATGTGAAAGAAGGGTATAAGATTATCAAGAAGAACTACGTAAGTTTTACTCCGGTAAAAAAACCAGGGTTTAAAATGACATCTAAACTAAATGGACAAACCTACGAAATACCAGAGCGTCTTACTGTGAAGGTTCGTTTAGGACAAGGATTCAAAGCATTTGTTGCAGATGGTAATGGTAAAATGCCAGATAAGATTTGTAGATTTGTTGATGGAAAAGAAGTTAAAGAAGTTGCAAAGACAACAGTGAAGAAGAAAGAACCTAAAAAAACTAAGGTAAGCACATAGACCACAACAGAAAAGAGTATAAGAGATGAAAGAAAATATCAAACTAGGGAAACGTATAACAAAGCTACGTAATGAAAGAAAGATGTCAAGAGGAGAACTTAGTATGCTATCATTTGTTGACTATACAACGCTCATGAATATTGAAAACGGAAAAACAAATCCAAAGCTTGATACATTAGAAAGACTCTCTACATGCTTAGGAGTAACTTTGAAGGAGTTGTTTGATTATGAGGCAAAGTAAACCCAAAATCATGGATGAAAAACAAATTGCAGACTTATTAGCAATACGAACAGGTCTTGAAGTCAATCTGGTAAGAACATTAATGCACTACTATGAGCGCATCATATTGCATTCAGCGATGAGAGGTAACTACGTTACAATTGATAACTTATTTACTATTTATCATCGTAATAATAAAATTGAGATAAGATTTACTGAAAAGGCACAAAAACACTTAAAAAAGAAGTAGGACCTGAAAATCTTACTTCTTTAGCCTCTTTAAAAATGTTTTTTTTCAATAAGAATAAAAATATATCTAATAGAGATTAGAAATGATTAAAATAGCTTTTAAAAGTATAACTGATTTTTGCTTTTAAAAGTAATATAAGATATAATTACAATATGCAAATTTCAATAAAAAAATTAAAATATAGGGGTAAATATGAGAGCATTAAGTCAAGATGAGATAAAAGTCTTAGAAAACATACAAAAATCTTTTGGTGGAAAAGTAACTACTGCAATTTATGCTAGAAAATCCAAAGAAGATTTATCAAATGAAGCACTATCAACTCAAGTCAAGCAGTGCGAAGATTTTATTGATCAAAATAAAAAATACTTGAATTTAAAAAAAACTTATCAAGAAGATAATGTATCTGGAATGACAGTTGAAGGAAGAGCCGAATTTAAGAAACTGATTGAGGCAGTGGATGATGGATTCATTCAAGCTGTAGTTGTTTCGAAGTGGGATAGGTTTTCAAGAAATACCACTGATTTAAAAAATTATAGAGAATCATTTGGAAAAAAAGGCACACTTGTTATAACCATCGAAGATAGTGGAGAGATGTCAGCTGTAGCTAATCTTCAATTTGAGATTATGGCAGCAATCAATCAATACTATGTTCATAAAATAGCAGAAGATACTAAGGCAGTTTTGATAAATAAAACTTCAAAAGGTCATTCAGGTGGTGGAGTAGCAAACTATGGATATGAGTTTGATGAGAATAATTTCTTGATCATTAGAGCAGAAGAAGCAGTGGTAGTTGCAGACATATATGACAAATTTGAACTTGGATACTCGTATAATGATATCATTTCAGATTTAAAAAATAGAAATATCAAAACAAGAAAAGGTAATGAATTCACTAAAAGCACGATACGTGATATATTAACTAATGTTAAGTACAGTGGTGTCTATAGATATAATAGAGAGGATAGAAAACAAAGTGATCTTGTAAAGAAATCCTTTGATGAAGTATGGGTTGAAGATGGCATCAAAGAGCCGATTGTCACTAAGAAACAGTTTGAAGAAGTTCAAAAAATAATCGATATTAGAAAAACCATATATAAAGATTCAGAATATCTATTAACTGGAATTATTGAATGTGAACTGTGTCATACTGGTATGGTTGGATCTTCTCAAAGTACAGGAAAAGGAAAACCAAGAAGAAGGCAGTATATTTGTCCAAATCATTTGAAAGTAAATGGTAAGACATGTACCAGCAAGGGTATAGATGCTTTAACCATTGAAAATCAAGTACAGCAAATTGTCCTTGATACCATTAATGCATTTATTAAGACTGATTCTTTTGATAAAACAATATTTAAAGATTCACTAGAATCTAAAAGACGATTGAAAAAATCGATTAATAAATCGATAGCTAATATAAATCAAGCGATAGAAATTGCAACAGATCGTCTAGTTGAGCCAGGAATAAGAGATGCAATTAAAAAATCTCTTGAAAAGAAAATAGAAAAAGACTCCAATCACATTGAAGAACTTAAAATTAAACTAGCTTTAGCAAATAAGAGTATTAATCAATATAGTCAAATAGTAAACAAAAAAGAAATAGATTCTTTTACAGCAGAGGATTTGCTAAAAAATAAGATTATTGAAAAACAACTTACTAGAGTTATTGTAGATTGTGTAAAAATCGGTCCAGAGAATATAGAAATTAAAATATTAGAAAAATAAACTAAAAGGAAATCCAAAATGGATTTCCTTTTTTCATTTAGGAGGAAAAAATAATGAAAAGATATGCAAGTTGCTACTGTAGATATTCATCAGATAAGCAACAACAACAAAGTATAGATCATCAATTAGAAAGAATAGAAGCTTTTTGTAAGAAACATGACATTACACTTATTGAGCAATACATTGATGAAGCACAAACAGGGACTAGTGATCAAAGAAAAGCATTTCAACGTATGATTGAAGATAGTGAACACTCTAAATGGGGTTATCTATTGGTCTATGATCTATCAAGACTAGCTAGAAATGTAGAAGATCAGATGTTCTATCAAAAGATACTCAAACAACATGGCATTATGATCATAAGTGTTGAGGAAAAATTTGACAGTTCACCAGAAGGGCATCTTTTCTCGCTCATTACAGCAGGTATCAACGAATATTACTCAAAGCATTTGGCTAAAAGATCATTTGCTGGGGTAATGCAAAATGCTAAAAAAGGTATTGCCATTGGAGGCATACCACCGTTAGGTTTTGATGTTGATGAAAATAAGCACTACATTATTAATAAAAAAGAAGCGGAGTCTGTAAAAATCATATTCAATAAAACAGCTGCAGGTTGGTCACGACAAGAAATTAAAGACTATTTGAACGAAGAGGGATATCTATCTAAAAGAGGAAGACCTTTTTCAAACAGTTTTTATGAAATTCTAAGAAATAGAAAATATATTGGTGAGTATGTGTTTAACCTATCAACTAAGAAAAAAAGCAGAGGTAAAAGAAGTGATCGAGTCAATAATGAGGATGATATTGTTAGAATACCTGGTGGACTGCCTCAAATCATTGATAAACAAACATTTGATAAAGTGCAGCATATGTTAAACAAAAGAAGAAATTCAAGCGTTATAGAATTCAAACCTACAAAATATCTTATGAGTGGGAGATTAGAGTGTGGTTATTGTGGTATGGCATATAGCGGAGGAGCTTCGTTTTCTAAAAGAAGAAATATACCTTATGCATACTATGGACATCTTAACTACAAACAAGGTAGATGCAAGTCTAAAGATATACCCGTATTATATATAGATAATTGGGTAAAGGAGTTTGTTATTAAAGATTTTCTTTCAATGAATAATCTATCTGAGAGAACAAAGGATATAAATGATCAAATCAAGATAGAAAGAGATAAAATAAAACAAGAGATCAAAGCATTAAAAAGCAGAATGTCATCTATTGAAACTATACTTCAAGAAAAAGCAAAACAACTAGTTAGTTCTAATTTTTCAATATTTGCCTTAGAGGATGCAGAAGAGACTAAAAATGAAATGGCTAAAATAGAACGAGAACTTAGACAAAAACAAAGACGTATGGAATTACTTAAGCGAATCACAAATGAAAAATTGGCAAAAACTATAAAAAAATTCAAGAATTTATGGAAAAGTAAAGAAAATTATGATGATTTAGGAAAATTTATATATGAAATGCTTTCTCGTTTGGTCATTACAAATGAAATCATCAAAGCCTATATCAACTATGATATGATTACAAGAAAACTTTGTGACTTTGATATTGAAATTGCTAGTATAGATAGATCATTACTTATGAGAATTTGGAGAAATTAATAATTATAATTGAATGATATCTTTGTTTTGGATATCATTTTTTTATTGCAAAAACTAAGATGATATTACAATATTAAACTTAAAATGATATAATAAATAAAAGTGATTAAGTATTAGGGGAGAAATTGTAAGCTTATCAAGTGATAAATATAATTGTAAAAAAAACCTTACAAGAAAAGGGGAGTTACATGAAAAAAATAGATATAATTAAAAACCATAATTATAATGATTTTAAAGATATACTACATAAAAAAATAGAACAGATGAGTGGTGACTATATAGATTTAATAGCTGGAAATATTCATAGAGAGCTAGGTGGATATCCTGGAAGAAATCATCGAATGCCCATTTGTTGCAAAGCTATGAGAGATCTGATGTCAGATAAAGATCAAATTATATACGAACCAAAGAAAGGGAACGGAGCGACCTTAACTATTCGTTATTATCAAAATGAGATTTGAGATAGGATTTGAAAATAAGTACTAGAAAAAGAACTGTTAAAAAAATAAGTAATGATTTACCGACCTATAAATAAACGTTAAGAAGGAGTTAAATATGATTCTAAGTTCAGTAATAGCAGGAGACTATAAATCAGCAAGTATTTTAATGATTTCAGGTTTTCCAAATATTTGTGAAAAACATAAACATATTCCATTGAATTCAAAATATATTGAAAGTTATGAAGTTATAACTGATGAACATAGGAAAAGTGCATCAAGTGCAGTTGCTAGAGGAGCAATAGGTGCCGTTTTGCTTGGACCAATAGGGTTACTTGGTGGGGCAATATCGGGGAAAAAAAAGGGAAAATATACAATTGCGATAAAATTTAGAGATGGAAAAAATAGCCTATTAGAAGTTAATGAAAAAATATATAAAATAATCATGCGAGCTTGCTTCAATCCCAGTGAAAATAGCGTTAAAATTGAAACTTCAAATGATTTTGTAGAAGTAAATGATACAAATTACATTAACGAACTGAAGCAATTGAAAGAATTAGTAGATCAAGGAATATTAACTGAAGCTGAGTTTAATAAGAAAAAACATCAAATCTTATCAAACATGAGCAAAAAATAGATAATATTTTAAATATATAATATTGAACTTAAACCAATAACTTCACTTAGTTTATATGAAAGAGGCATCATGTGGATTATACGAAGTAAAATATGGATTAAGAAAACATCACATAATTTTTTAAAAACTCATTAAATTGGAGGGAAATAAGAATGAATGAATTAAATAAAGATAATATTTTTATAAATCACAAGAATGGAAATGGTGTTCTTGAGTATCTACAAAATCAAATGCTTGGTGATGAAAAAGCCGTATTTATGTATGCTGGGCCATCGGCAGTTTTACCCAAGCTAGCAGTAGGACTATTGCTGACTTCCAAAGCAAGATGTTTTGTGGGTGTAGTATTGAAAAAATTAGTATTCAAATCAGAATTGTTAATTTCTACAAAAGCATCAAATCTACTCGGTTTAATAACAGATGAAAAAAATGAAACATATATTGTTTTTAAGAGTGATGTCAATTCGATTACAAAAACGTCTGGTCAAGAAGATAAATCAGAGACTTACGATCGAATTAAAGTCGTATATGATATAAAAAACGACATGATTAACAAAACATTGCAAATTATATTAAGCGATTTAATTCTTATAACTCAAGATAACCCCACGGAAGAGGAAGAGCCAAGTGAAGATGGAGAAACAATACAAAGTGATTCTCCAAAAACACCAGCAACAACAAACTACATAAGTGAATTAAAAGAGTTGAAAGAATTACTAGATATGGATATTCTAACTAAGGATGAATTTGAGGCTAGGAAGAAAGAAATATTATCACGATAGTTGGAAAAACTGATTTTATAATTAAAAAATCAAGAAATGATGTTTCAAGTGAAAATAGCATTAAAATTAAAACTTTAAATGATTTTTGTAGAAGTAAATGATACAAATTATATTAACGAACTGAAGCAATTGAAAGAATTATTTGATATGGGTATATTAAGTGAAGAAGAATTCAATCTTGAAAAAAGAAAGTTGTTGGAATAAATTTTTTTTGACAGAGGTCTTCACAGAGACATAAACTCACCAAAGTAAGTAAATTTCGGATAATTTTTTCAGCGCCATATTATAAAATTGTTCAGCTGTATATTATTATGAAGAGTTACCAAAACTATCTATGTAATTTAGATTTCTATATCAGTCTAGTCAGATAGACACGGATGGTTGTGTGAACCCCTACGGGTCACCAATAAAATCATAAAACAGCTCATTTAAAACAATAAATGGGCTTTTTATATGGAGTTTTATATATGTTTAATAATTCTTCAAATAAAAGTTTTATAGATTTTTGGATTGTTTGTATAAAATTTTCTAGAAATTAAGCAAAAAGTCTTGAGATTGTAAAGCTTATGACAACATAAGCAAATTCATCACCAGGCAAAGAAAGTCCATAATAAGCATGTAAAATATACCTAAAAATACAACTTATATTGATATAAGTTTTGGTAATTTTTCATAGATACTATAGAATGAAATAAATATGCCATAAAATTTATGATATAATTAGGATGACAAATGTTTACGATATAGGGGGATGATTAAATGATTACATTTCTTGACATTGAAGTAGATGAAAACACTAAAAAAATAATAGATTTTGGTTGTATTAAGGAAAACGGACAAATTTTTCATGATAATAATGAGAAGAAATTTTTGAAATTCATTGGGAAGTCTGATTTCTATTGTGGTCATAATATTGTAAACCATGATATGAAATATATTAATAGAAGTGTTCACAAGACTGTAATAAAGAAAAACGAAGTGATTGACACTTTATTTATGTCAACCCTACTTTTTCCTGACAAACCTTATCATAAGTTAATTAAAGATGACAAATTATTACCAGAAGATTCAAATAATCCTTTAAATGATTCTGAAAATTCAATGGCTTTATTTTTTGATGAAATAAATGCATTTAACAAGTTAAATAAAAATATTCAAATTATTTACTATAATCTACTGAAGGATATTGAAGGATTTACTGGTTTTTTTAATTATCTTAAATTTAAAAGTAATATAAAGGATATATTACAGATAATTAAACAAGAATATTTTGGGTATATTTGTGAAAATTCTTTTTTAGAAAATTTGATTAGTAATTATCCTTTAGAGTTAGCATATAGTTTGGCATTAATTAAAACAGAGCATATTGAATCTCTTTTCCCAAAGTGGGTAATAAACACTTACCCTATTGTTGAAGATGTCATCCTACAGCTTAGAGGCACTCCGTGTGATAAAGGGTGCCAGTATTGTGATAATCATTTGGATGCAAAGCTAAATCTAAAGAGATTATTTAATTTTGATGAATTTAGAGACTTTGATGGATTACCATTACAAGAATTAGCGGTGAATACAGCTCTAAAGAACAAATCGCTGATTGCTGTATTTCCAACTGGTGGAGGGAAATCCTTAACTTATCAATTACCAGCATTAATGATGGGCGAAAACACAAGATCTTTAACTGTCATCATCTCACCACTTCAGTCATTGATGAAGGATCAAGTTGATAATCTACAATCAAAAAACATTAATAGGTCTGCTATGATAAATGGATTATTAGATCCTATTGAACGAGCTAAAAATATTGAAAGAGTATTTAAAGGTGAAGTAAGTATTTTATATATTGCACCAGAATCTCTTCGTTCAAAAACAATAGAAAGAATTATGTTAAGTAGAGATATAGCTAGATTTGTTATAGATGAAGCTCACTGTTTTTCAACATGGGGACAAGATTTTAGAGTAGACTACCTATATATTGCTGACTTTATAAAAAATATACAAGAAAAGAAAAATAATAATAAAATAATCCCCGTTTCATGTTTTACAGCAACGGCTAAACTTAACGTTATTAAGGATATTGAAGGATATTTCATGAAGAAATTAAATCTTCCTATGGAAAAAATAACAAGTGCGAGTACCAGAAAAAATCTTAAATTTAAAGTATTTAGCGTCAAAGATGAATCCGAAAAATACAATAAATTAAGAGAACTTATCGATTCAAAAGATTGTCCAACAATAATTTATGCTTCAAGAATTAAAACAGTTAATAACTTACAAGATAAACTATCTCAAGATCAATACGACGTTTCAAAATTCCATGGAAAAATGGAAGTTGATGACAAAGTGAAAGCACAAAACAAGTTTATGGCCGGGGAAATCAAGATAATGGTTGCTACTTCAGCATTTGGTATGGGAGTAGATAAGAAAGATGTTGGGACAGTTATTCATTACGAAATTTCAAGCTCATTAGAAAATTATGTTCAGGAAGCAGGAAGAGCCGGAAGAGATGAACATATAAATGCCGATTGTTTTGTATTGTATAATGAAGAAGATCTAGACAAACATTTTAGTCTTTTAAACAATACAAAATTAAATTTAAAAGAGATTCAACAGATTTGGACAGGTATCAAGCGAACATCTCGAGCTAATAGAGCTGTTTCCAAATCTGCTTTAGAAATAGCAAAAGATGCGGGTTGGGAAGAGAATATTGCAGGTTTGCAAACAAGAGTTACAACAGCTATAGCAGCACTAGAAGATTCAGGATACTTGTCGCGAGGGCAAAATTCTCCTCGTATTTATGCAAATAGTATTTTATCGGAAAGTATGATTGATGCTTCAAAGATAATAGAGAGTTCCACAATTATTCAAGAACAAGACAAAATACTTGCGAAACGAATCACTCAAAGTTTGATTTCTAGTAAATATAGTAAAAGATCTAAGAATGTAGAATCTGAATCCAGAATAGATTATATGGCTGATATGTTAGGTATAAAATTAAGTGAAGTTGTTCGAATAGTAGGTTTGTTGAAAGAAGAAAAAATACTTGCTGATAACAAGGATTTAGCATGTTATATAAAAATCAAATCTAAAGTGAATACCTCATTAAGAATTCTAGATGACAGTAATAAATTAGAAAGATTTTTAATCAATGAATTTACACAAGAAGAGTGTTCCTATAATCTTAAGGAGCTAAACGAAAAAGCGACTGAAGAGAATTTAAAGTCAAATGTAAAATTAATAAAAATGATTATTAATTATTTCAACATAAATAAGTACATTGAAATTAAAAAAGTAAAAAACAATATTCTGAAAATTCAAGTAAATAGAGCCAAAGATGAACTATTTAAACTTATTGAAGATAAACATGTATTATCTGCATTTATTCTAGAATTTCTATATAAGAGAAGTGAAAAAGAACAAATTAAAGAGACCGATGAATATAGTATTGTTCTTTTTTCTGTGCATGAATTAAAAGACAGCTATGAAAAGCAAATCAACATGTTTAATACAAAAGCTTCTATTGATGAAATTGAAGATTCTCTATACTACATGAAAATAATTGAGTCAATTAAGATTGAAGGCGGGTTCTTAGTAATTTATAACCCAATGAAAATAACAAGATTAGAAGTTGACAATAAAAAAAGATATACTAAAAAAGATTATGAAAAATTAGAATTATTTTATAAAAATAAAGTAGAGCAAATACATATTGTAGGTGAGTATGCTAAAAAGATGTTAAAAAATTATGAAGATGCACTTCAATTTGTAAATGATTATTTTAATATAAAATACGAGGACTTCTTAAAAACGCACTTTCCAGGAGGAAGAGCAAAAGATATTCAAGTTCAACTCTCACCAAGTAAGTTTAAACAACTATTCGGCGAACTTTCTGCAGATCAATTAGCAATTATAAACGATAAAAGTGATAAGATTGTTGTCGCTGCTGGTCCTGGTAGTGGTAAAACTAAATTACTCGTTCATAAATTAGCATCCGTAAGTTTGATGGAAGATATTAGATCTGATCAAATGTTGATGTTGACTTTTTCAAGAGCTGCAGTGATAGAATTTAAAACAAGGTTAGTAAGCTTACTAGGAACAGCTGCTCACTATATTGAAATCAATACTTTTCATTCATTTTGTTTCGATATATTAGGTAAAGTAGGAAATTTGGAACACACAGATAAAGTAATTGACCAAGCTATTGAATTGATTGATAATGATGAAGTTGATTCCACAAGAATCACAAAGATGATACTTGTGGTTGATGAAGCACAAGATATGGTTGAAAATGAATACAGATTAATTTTGAAATTAATCGAAAAGAATGAGAATTTACGAATTATTGCAGTAGGAGATGACGATCAAAATATATACGAATTTAGAGGTTCGTCAAATGAATATTTAAAACAGTTAATGGAAGATGCAACTTTTTATGAATTACCTCAAAATTACCGAAGCAAGAAGAATCTTATTGATTTCACTAATGAATTTGTAACATGTATATCTGGAAGGATGAAAGTAACTCCAATCATTCCGGTGCAAAAGGAAGATGGACTTATTAGAGTTATCCAACATATTGCACCTAATAATCTTTATGAACCTGTTGTAAAACATATTGCAAAATCAGATTTATCTGGTACGACTTGCATACTTACTAGAACCAATGAACAAGCGAGTATTATTACTGGTATGTTAAATATAATTGGAATAAAAGCACAATTAATACAAGAAAATAGTGAATTTAATTTATTTAGCTTATTTGAGTTTAGAGAATTCATTAATTTACTAAGTCAGAATGAAACTCTATCAGTAATAAGCAATGACTTATGGTTAAAAACTAAAAAAGATTTCTTAGTAGCAAAGAAAGATAATATGCATTATGATGTTTTGAGCAAAGCGCTCGATACATTTGAATTGCTTAACCACAAGATTAAATATATGTCTGATTTATATGAATTCTTAAAAGAATCATCATATGATGATTTCGTTACTTGCAAGCAACTTTTGGTATCTACTTTACATAAATCCAAGGGTAGAGAGTTTGATAATGTTATCATTCTTTTTGATAATGAATTTGATTTGAAGAACAGAGATAAACGTTTATTATATGTAGGTATGACCAGAGCTAAAACAAACTTGTTAATTCACTATTCAAGTGATTACTTGAGATTTAACGATATTTCCAACTCTGAATATTATGTTGATAAGAATGATTATGAATTACCTAATGAGTTAACATTTACTCTAACCCATAAGGAAGTTAATCTAGGATATTTTAAGTTTACTCAGAAATCTGTTGAATCAATTGACATAGGAGCTGCACTTACATTAATTGATAATGGAAGACTCATACACGATAACAGCAAAATACTTCAATTCTCAAAAAAATATAAAGAAGATATTGAGAAACTTTTAGAACAAGGCTACGTATTTGATGGTGCTATTGTTAAGTATAAACTATACTGGTACAACCCTGACATTGAAGAAGAGTTAGTAATAATATTACCTGAACTAAAATTTGCCAAGAAACCAATATAATCATAAAACAGCTCATTTCAGACAAGAAATGGGCTTTTTATATGGAAATTTATGTAAATTAAATTAACCAGCAATTATCGGCTTCTCTCTTACATTACGACATATATTTTGAAGTTTAAAAAATGAATATGTGCATATACAAGTCGCTAGTTCCAGCCAGCTAATTTTCTATATATGGTTTTTAAACATATAAATAAAACCTATATAGTTCATATAACATGAACTTTAATATTACATATAACGCATAAAAACAATAAATATATGAACATTAAAAATATTAATATTAACACTATAATTCATAATAGATATATGAGAAAATATAAGTGTAAGAGGTGATCACCCATTACAAAAAAGAAAATACTAATAAAAAGAGGGAAGTTTATGAAAGAGTTAATTATAATGGCAGGATTGCCAGGATCAGGAAAAACTTATATAAGAAATAAATATTTTGCGGATTATAAGGCAGTAGATTGTGACGAACTTAAAAAAACAATTAAGGGATATAACCCGGATCAACCAAGAGCATTACATTTTGAATCCAAGATAGCTGAAAAGTATGAAATATACAACAACTTAAAGAATAAAGTGCCTTTTATATATGATACAACAGCTACTAACACTGATAAAATAATAAAATTAACAAAGCTAGCTCAAGCGTTGGGATATATAGTTAAAATTATTTATGTTCAAGTAAGTCTAGCTACAGCATTTAGAAGAAATTCGAAAAGACATCGAGTAGTACCTGATGAAATTATAATGGATAAATATTCAAAACTTGAAATATCATTGAAAATATTAAACAAGTTTGCCGATAAAGTAATAACAATTAATAACGAAAAAGATGAATTTAATATAATAATAGCACCTATTAAATTCAAACAGGAAGCAATAAGTGCCTGAAATAAATTTAGAACATTGATATTAAATAGATCAATATAAGGCAAGTTTATAATCAAAACCAGGTTGCTTTGTGTGAGATAAAACGAATACTAGACAATGAAGTTATAAGAAAAACTAAAGATGATTTCTAAATTAAAAATAACATGAGAGGTAAAAGAAATGACATTATTAAAATTAGATCAATATATTGATAACTACATCCATAGACTCCAACTAAAAAAAGCGATTAAAGGCATGAATAACATCGCTTATCAAGTCAAACACTCTAAAAAATCAAAATCATTATATTTAAGTTTAAGTTTATTTATTTGTAATAATAATTATAAGAGAACAATTAGAATTAGTGATCACTTTCTTGATAATCAACATACCAGAAGTCATAAGTTTAAAGGAGTATTAGTGGCACCAAATAGAAATATTGGTTCAAACAAATTAAAAAAACTAGAATCATACATATCTAAACAGATAATTAAGTTACTAAATGATGCACCTAGACATGCTATTTATACATTTAAAGCGAACTAGAATAAAATACAAGTTAAAGTGATTAGGTATAAAAATAAGCAAAAACAATATTGGAATAATTTACAGAAAAAAAAGCTTCGCAAGCAAAATATAAAATATGTATGTTTGTAATGAAATCAGAGATGTTAAATAAAAAAACTTAAAAAGAAAAGTAAATGGAGAAGAAAAGAGATATTATATAAGGTAAAAAAAACACAACAATTTAATAAAAAAACTATTTAAGAACACAAAATATGAACTTTAGAAGTATAATTATTATGTATATGTTTATTAATATGAACATTATAAATTAATATTTTAACACTATTAGACATATAGATAATATGAGATAATATATCTATAAGAACTTAAGAAATAACATCAATACAAGATATTTTAGAAACTAATTCACGATTTCAATTGATTACCATGTAGTACAAGATCACCAAAAATAGAATCATAAGACACAATAAATGATCTCAGGTGACTAGCTTCTTTTGAATAAACCTGAGATGAAACAGTTAATTAGTTGCTAGATAAAGAATAGATAGACATAAACAGAAGAAATAGGGAGAATTAAAAAATGGAAAAAAAAGAATTTATACTTCCAAAATATGATGGAAAAATTTACTTTATGAATAAAGAGAATGAAGAAAAGATTAAGAGCGAAAAAAGAAAAGTATATACAGAGGATAAACAATTTGCTCTAGTATATACTGAAAAAGATATAAAAAGTATTATTGAAATTCATGAATTCATTGAGTATCAAAATTACGAGGGGAAACGCTCTTATGAAGATGAGATTTATGACTGGTTTATTCTTGAATTGGGCATTGACAAGCACAGATTTTATAATTGGGGAATATTTGGAAAAAATATAGACAAAAATGTCAATCTCGTATTACATTTTACAAATGATGAAATTATGTGTACTTGCTTAATCAACAAACAAGACAGTTTAAAAGAGGGATCTGATGCCATATATGGAGTAGGAAGTAACGACACTTTGTTTTTAACGCTTTCTATAGGAACTAAAAAAATAATGGAGGAAGACATTAATGGATAATTACAATGGTTTCATAATCAATGAAGAAAGTCGCCAGCATATTAATCTATCCGCCCATGCTATGCTGACAATTGAAGCTGATATGATTCGTTTTAATGAGGATTATGAACTTAAAAATAAGAGTGGATTTATTAATACAATTATTAAAAATTATCATGATCAGTTTCCTCTTTCTAGATCAGTAACTTTAAAACAAATCAATGCGATTCAAAATACTATAATAAATGATGATTTTAGTAAAAAATTGACTGATAGAATTATTGAGGAATTCACAAATGAAATTATGAGAACAATCATTGATGAATATTCAAATAAATATACAAGTGAAATTCAATTCAAATTAAAACTGAACAAGTTTAACAAGTCATTATTGGAAAGTTTAGAAGAGGCAAAGTACTTCAATGATTATGCACCAAGATCAGGTATTTCATTTTATATAAAAATCTTACTTGAATCTTATGCAGTTTTAACAAGAGCAGCAAGAGAAAGTATTTATTTTAAAGAAATTATTGATATTTTAGAGGAAGCGATTAAAAAGAAAACATATATTAAATTTAAAGATAATGGAAAATTCAAAAAGGTGAAGCCAGTTTGTGTCTATAAACCAAAAGGTGAACAAAATGTTGAAGTCATTCTAATGAATAATTCTAATGATGAAGAAGATCCTGGATTGATATATAACACTAAAATTAAATCATTAAAGAATAAAGACTTAAGAGGACTGAAAGAAAAATATAGAATAGATATAGATTCAAGTATAATCAAAAATATATTTTCAGAAAGAGATTTTGCTTCTAAAAAACCAAAAAAGATATTCACCATTAAATTCACAAGTGGTGGTCTTCATAGATTTATTTATGAAGAAGATAGAATACCTATAATAGGTATTCAAGATCCAATAAATGAAAAGATATACACATTCAAAACAACAGAGACACAAATTTTCTTTCATTTATTTAAATTCGGATCTCAAGCTCAAATTATTAGTCCGAAAGATGCGAGAGAAAGATTTAAAAAAGCATACAAAGCATCATATGAAGCATATGATAAAGTAGATGCAAAGGATTGATAAAATATGAAAAGAAGAAAATGTTCTAAATGTGGAGAAGATATATCCCATAGACCTAAGAACCATTACCTATGTTATGAATGCTGGTTAGTTGAGGAATCTAATATACAAGTAAGTAATGTTTCATTGGAAATAGAAAGTCATGCTAATCATGGCACATATAATCAAACATATGAAGAAAGATATAAAGGCGATTCTGATTATGATATAGGACCCTATTGGGATTATGATGAATACCCACCAGAAAACTTATAAATAAGAAAAGGATAAATTATATGAAACTGAAAGATATTAAAACCAATTTTAACAAATTTAACGCTTATTTACGAAAAGAACGGAAAAATGATTCAGCTTACTATGACAGTATGACATACCATATTGTCAAAGACAAAATTACATTTATGGTTAAAGATCCTGATGATTTCCCAAAAGAGTATATGGAATCCGAAATTTATGATTTCGATATTGAAATTGAACTCGATAGTGATACGGGTGTCACTCAATATGGAAATCGTTATCGAGCACAAAAGAAAACCATGACTTTATGGATAAGATAAAAGCATGTATCAAAAAAGGAGACCATAAAAATGATTGTTAGAGAGTTTTTTGATTTAATTAAAAATACAAATTTCGAAATAAGTGCTCAGGATTTAGATAATGGTAAAGAGTACCCCAGAAAAATCAGGTTACATAGTTTTGGATATGATAATTATGGATATCCAGGTTCAGGAACCTTTAAGTTTAATGTTGTCAAAACAGTAGAGGGTGATTCACAATCATTAGTAAAAATTTATAATACATATCATCAAATACCAAATGACATACTTGATATGAATTTAATTGAAATTGTTTCAATGTCATGTGGAGCTTACGTCAAAACATCAAGTAGCAATATTCATTATCCTGGAAACAACTTTCGCTTTACATTTCTTGTTTCTGAAAATTCTTAGTGAATATTTGAAGTTTTTCACATGGATAATATCAAGTGTTGGTAAATGCTTATTAACTAAACTACTTCTATAATGCTATCATTACAGATCATCTAAAGATTGTTTTTATCTTCATTATTACAAATTTAATAAGATTAATTTGTATTAGAATTTAAATGTTATCTCGTTCTCGAAACCCCTACGGGTCACCAATAAAATCATAAAACAGCTCATTTAAGTCAATAAATGGGCTTTTTATATGGAGTTTTATATATGTTGAATAATTCTTTAAATCCAAGTTTTCTAGATTTTAGGCTCGTTTGTATAAAATTTTCTAGAAATTAGACAAAAGGTCTTAAGATTATAAAACTTATAACAAAATAAGCAAAATCACCACCAGGTAAAGAAAGTTGATAGCAAGTCTGTGAAATACGCTTAAAAATGCAACTTATGCTGATATAAATTTTTGAGATTAAATCATTATATTGTGGGAAAAATGCAACTTTGAAAGTATATATTTTAAACAGTTGTTGACAATATTATTTATGATTGTTATAATATAATGAATGATACAGATAATACAGATAGAAAGGGGATAAAATGGTTAAATCAAAAATAGATCTATTTATGAGAATTAAAGAAAATTTTAAATCATTAATAGAGAAGGGAGCATACCTTGAAGGCGAAATGCTGCCAAGTGTAAGAAAAGCTTCATCAGATTTGGGTGTTAATCCTAATACCGTTCAAAAAGCTTATCAAGAATTAGCAGATGAAAATTATATTGAGATTATTCCAAAAAAAGGTGCTTATGTAAAAAAATATATCCATCACCCAGAAAAAGAACTTGTTCAATCTATACAACAACAAATAGATATTTTAAAAAAACACTATACAAAAGATGAAATTCTTATGATGATAAAAAAACATTTAGAAGGAGATAACCATGATTGAAGTTAAAAATCTATACAAAAGTTTTAATGATCATCCTGTATTGAAGGATATTAATTTAAAGTTAGAAAAAGGCACTATTTTTGGATTGATAGGTATTAACGGAGCGGGGAAATCCACATTTCTAAGATTAATCATGGGAATATTAAAACCAGACTATGGAGAAATTAAGATTGATAAGTATTCAATTTTAGAAGACAACGATTTAAAAAAATCAATTTTCTATTTATCAGATCAACCTCCTTTTAGTAATCAAATGACGTTTAGAAATTTAGCAGATTTATATAAAGTATTCTATCCATTTGAAGAAGATATTTATAAGTCAATCCTAAATATATTTTCGTTGAACGAAAATATAAATTTAAGTCAGATATCTAAAGGTATGAAAAGACAGGGCTATATTGCTTTAGCCTTTGCTTCAGGTGCGAAATATCTCCTTTTAGATGAAGTCTTTGATGGATTGGACCCCTCAGCACGTTTGAAATTTAAGAAATTAATGATCTCTTCAGAGCATCAAGATAAAATCATTATTGTTACAAGCCATTCTCTAAGAGAATTAGAAGATATCTGCGATTCTTTTGGTATGATTGATGAAGGTTATTTTAAAAGATATGGTAATCTTGATTTTGAATTAAATAAACTGGTGAAGTACCAAATTATATTGAAAGATACTTTACCAATAGAAATAGTAGATCAAAACAATGAACCTATATACATTAACCAAGATGGTAGAATTCTAACCATTGTCATCGATGTTAATCACCAGTTGGATCAATATATTAATAAAGAAGTATATCACGTAGCTGATGAACTTCCCATCTCTTTTGAAGAATACTTTATGATTAATCAAAAGGGGGCTAACTCGTGAAAGCATACTTTAATTATTTAACCAAGACTAAATGGCTTCAAACAATGGTTATGGCATTAATACCAACGTTTATTTTTGTTTTAACACTAATTTTAAATAACCGAACATATCCGCCTACAAACTCAAGTAGATTCTCAAATGACTTTGGTATGTCCGTGATATATATATCTATTGTATTGATCATTATAGTAATTTTCAGATTTTCTTCTTTAAGAAATCCAAAGGAAGTTGATCTGTATTATGCGCTTCCAATTTCAAGGAAAAAATTATATTTAGTTCATTTGTTGTTTGGATTTGTTCAATTATTAATTGTATGGACAATCATGTTTATATTGGGCTTTATAACTATTTTAATTTTATCTAACGGATATTATAGAGAAGGATTTTTCTTCTTGTTATATTTTATTGTCATATTCTATTTAGTAATTCTATATGGTATTACAAGTTTTGTATTTTTAAGAGCAAACACAATTTTTGACGGAATTACATTTATATTGTTGTTTCATATCTTATTCTTATTTATTTCTTTATTTTTCAGCAATAATTTAATTGGGATTTTTATGTCATTTGGATTAAATCCATTTTACTCATTAGGAAGATGGACCACGTATTTATTGTCAATGACAGCACATACTCCATCAAATTCTGCTACTGAATATTTTGTAAGAGCTCTACCATCAGTTATAACTAATACATTGGTATTTATGGGACTAGCAACCTTTTGTTATATTTATAATTATAAAATGATAGAACAGGAAAAAACCGAAAACATTGGTCAAATTAGCGATAGTAAATTTGGATATCGTCTTTATATTCCACTTAGCATCATATTTGGAGTTTCAACTGTTTCTCTTTTTGGTGGAATTATTATATGGTTAATAAATGGTATTCTCGTATCGGCGGGTTTTATTGGCTTTTTCATTTTTAGAAGAACAGCAAAAATTAAACTTATTGATGTCGGATATATATTAGTATCAGTAATTATCGGAATCATACTAGGAATCCTCATTAATTAAATGCTTGATGTTTAAATTTGTAATGAGAACATTTCTTTTATACTCTATTAGTCATTGCATTTTATACAAGTATCACCAAAATTATCCGTGCAATTTAGATTTCTATATCAGTCTAGTCAGATAGACACTGATGGTTGTGTGAACCCCTACGGGTCACCAATATAATCATAAAACAGCTCATTTAAGCCAATAAATGAGCTTTTTATATGGATTTTTATATATGCTCAATAATTTTATAAATTCAAGTTTTCTAGATTTTTGGATCATTTGTATAAAATTTTCAAGAAATTTAACAAAAGGTCTTAAGATTGTAAAACTTATAACAACATAAGCAAAATCATCACCAGGCAAAGAAAGTCTATGACAAGTCTGTATAATATGCTTAATAATGCAACTTATATTGATATAAGTTTTACTGATTTTTATGAAAAATACTTAATAAAGTATAAATGATTAAACTATGGATTGAAATTAAGTCTTATATCTTAATTTAGAAGAGTGATATGTATGAAAAAACTTTTACTATTTGTATTATTAAAACTGATAGGGTTTCTCACATTTTGCCAAAGAAAGTTAGAATATGCAGCAACAAATATTACATTAGATGGAAATGTTGTATGTAATCAAAAAAGTGAAGATGTTGCACGTTGTATTAAACACGTTGGATTAGATAAAAAGATTGAGTTTACTGTTATGTTACTTGTTATTCTAGTATTTTTCAGTTAAGAAAACAAAAATTAATTTTATGTGTCTTCTGGCACAGCCTTTAATTTTAACTCGATAGCTTGACAAAATTAAAAAAGTATATTAGAATATACCTAGTAATACTAAACACTTTAATAAAAATGAAGGATCTCATATTTAATTTTCTAATGACTTACTAAATTTTTTTATTTTCTATACTATCGAGATGTTTTATTCATGTAAAGAGATAGAATAATTAATTTAATAAATTTTTGTAACATTAAAAAAATCACATTTTGCTGTGAAAAAAATTAAGTATAAGCAGATAATTATCTGTTGAAAGGAGAAAATTATGGAAGAATTGGTGGTTATTAAATCAACATATAAGTTAGAAGGAACTCTTTCCTTTCCTAATTTAAAGGAGGATAATTATAAAGCTGTCCTTATAATCGGGGGATCTGGTGAGTTTGATAGAAACGGGAACTACAAAGGAATATTGTTAAATACATATAAATTTCTATCAGATTTTTTGAACGAACAAGGCTATGCTACTTTGAGATATGATAAAAGAGGTATAGGGAATAGTGAAGGAATCTTTTGTGAAACAGGATTAAATGATTTAATAGATGATGTAGACAATGCATATAAACTGTTAGAAAGGGATAACAGAATTGATAATAACAATATTTATCTATTAGGTCATAGTGAAGGTGCAATAATTAGCACAATATATAATGAAAGAAATAGTAAAATTAAAGGATTAATATTACTTGCAGGAGCTGGAATAGATTTAAAAACTGCGCAAACAAGACAATATACATTTGCACGAGATGAACTAACGAGTATTGATGGAATTTTCGGGAAAATAATTAGAACTTTCTATAAACCTGAAAAGTTATTGAAGAATCAAGAGGATATATATATAAAATCTAAGATGGTTATGTCAAACACGTTTCGTAAGAGTGGGAAATCAATTCCTGCAAAGTGGTACAGAGAACACCTTGAATACAGCAAGAGATCAATACTCAATTTATTAAACAAAGCTAAAAATAGTGTGTTGTGTACATTTGGAAACAAGGATATACAATCATCTGTTATTGACTCTGATGACATAAAAAAAATGAATCGAGATAATATTGATATATTTGAAGTTAAAGACATGGACCATATGCTAAGGATGTTTGATTATAAACCAACGATTATTAATCAAACTAAGCAATATAAAATAGACGCTTCCTTACCACTTAGCCCTCTATTACTTAACAAAATAGAATCTTGGCTTTTAATAAATTAAAGGAGAGAAAAATGGCAGATATAAGAAAACAAATAAAAAAAGGGCTATTAGAAATAGCTGTTTTAGATTTATTACTTGAAGATGATTCATATGGGTATGTTATAATTCAAAAACTAAAAGAATATAGTGATGGAATATTTGATCTTAAAGAAGGTACATTGTATCCAATTTTATATCGATTAGAAGATAGTAAATATATTGAAAGTTATTGGAAAACGATGAATGAGTTAAGAAGCAAGCCGAGAAAATACTATAAAATAACAAATGAAGGAAGAAAAGTGTTTTCTGAGATACTTGAAGATTACAATTTTATTACTGGGGGACTAAATTCAATTTTGAATAGAAGAAAAGAAGGAAAAGGTGTTTAGTATGAAGGAGAAATACATAAACGAAGTATTAAGCTTTTTAGAAGCAGATAGAAAAACAAAAAAGAGGGTAAAAGAGGATTTGAATGAAATCATTGAGTTTAAAACTGATGATACTTATGAAACTCTTCTAAAAAGACATGGTGATCCAGAAAGTATGGCAAAAGATTTTATGGAAAATTTAGACATACCTGATCAATACTATGGAATAACAATTGGATTATCAAGGAGAAAAAGATCATTCGAGTATAAGAGCAAAAGAAAAATTATGGGAATTCCATTACTTCATGTAAATATAGGTGGAAGATATAAAAACAAAGTCGCAAAAGGTATAATTGCAATTGGTGATATATCATTTGGAGTAATAAGTATTGGCGGTATAAGTGCAGGTTTGATTTCCCTAGGTGGTATAAGTGCAGGTCTGCTTGCCATAGGAGGGGTTTCTGCTGGATTACTCTCCATAGGGGTTATATCAGTTGGAGTTTTGGCAATTGGCATAATTTCTAAAGGTGTGTACTATGCTTTACATCTATTTTCATCTCTAAATATTTAAATTCTATATATTAAATCAGCCATTATCTTAAAATTTTATTAATTGCTTTTGAGATGTCTATATAACTCTAAACAGAAGCATTCAACATTTTTCTGTATTTAACTGAAATATATTAACATTTTCGTTTTTATAAACTTTGTATCGCTAACTGTTAAGCATATCAACAATAAATCAAAATTATGTAGTATGATAATTTGTAACGACAATCCTTGTTTGATTGTTTCATATTTTGAGGTTTTGTCCTTAAAAAAATATTGACATAAACATTATAAGATAATATATGCATGAGCATACAAATAAAAAAATGAATACAAAAAGAGTTCCATGATGAAAGGTAGAACAATTGTCAAAATGAACTACAAGTGTTTGTAACTGAAGTATTAATATCTCTATAATGTTCCACTAGTGCACGAAATTTGACGTTTCGTGCACTTTTTTTTATGGCTTTATATTTTGTTGTATAGTTAAGATGAAGAATGGTTGGAGGAAAACAAATGAAAAAACATAATATATGGAACAACGCACTTTATGTTTATAAACAGGCAAATACATTCAATAAGAAGTACAAATACAAGTTGATATCTAGTATTGTATTATCATTATTGATTCCGATTTTTGCGACGTTTATTCCAGCAGTAGTTGTGTATATCATAATCCATGGATCTAAAATTGGTGATTTTGCACTTATTGTTGGAGGGATTGTATTGATTTATGGTATCTTGAATTATTTCAGTTCATACATTTCTCATGTCCTGTTTTTTGATAAAGTATTTATAAGGTTGAATAACTTTTTTGAAATACTAAGTCAAAAAGCAATGGCTACAGGATATGAAAATATTGAATTTAAACATAATCGTGAGAAATTAATGAGAGCTGTTGGTGCGATTTCGGAAAACCGGGTCGGTGTTGAACTTCTATTACAAGTGTTCCCGGTATTCATTACAAGTATTGCTGGAATCTTGATTTATAGTTCATATATCGTCACAATTAATTATTTAATCGTATTGGTTCTTTTAGGTATGGTAATCATGAATGTATTATTAAATGTCTATGCTCGTAATTATGAAAAGCGCACAGCAGAGGAATTAAACACCTATCGTACAAAACTAAAATATTTTCAAGATGAAGCAAATAAACTATCGAACGCAAAAGATATTAAAATATATAAACTAGAGAAATGGTTCTATAACGGAATTAAATTATTCACTAAGAAATTTTCCACGAGAGTTATGCAACAAAAATTCCGTTACTCATTAGCAAATTTTTCAGATTCGATCTTTTCTATCATACGAAACTTGATTGCCTATACGATATTGGTCGCTATGGTATTAAATGGTAGCATCAGTGCAGCAGAATTCACGTTTATGATCGGAATTGTGATTGGGTTTGCGGTATGGTTAAATAATCTCGCTACCAGTTATGGAAGATTAAAAGAAGCAAGTATTCGAATTGATGATTTCAGAGAATACATCTCTTGGGATGATGGAATCAATATGGAAGCAGGAGAAAATGTTGAACCATTATTACATAAAAAATTATCAATCGAATTTAAAAATGTCACATTTTCATATCCTGAATCTGAAAAGCCGACAATACGCAACCTAAACCTCACAATTGAAGCAGGAGAAAAGATTGCGCTTGTTGGAATAAATGGTGCTGGGAAAACAACGCTCGTAAAACTATTAACAGGGTTGTATAATCCAACGGGAGGAAAGATATTAATAAACGGAATTCCTATTGAGAAATTCAATAGATATGAATACTACAATTTATTTGGTGTGATTTTTCAAGACGTTAATATCTTACCTTTTACAATAGCTCAAAATGTATCTGGACAAACAGATAAGGATACCGATTTAGAAAAAGTGAATATGGTATTGGAACAATCTGGATTGGCTGAAAAAATACAATCATTAGAAAAGAAAGAGCACACGAGTTTAACACAAGTGATTGACGATAAAGGAATTATGTTATCTGGTGGAGAATTACAAAAATTAATGTTAGCACGAGCATTATACAAAGATTCCCCGATCTTAGTTTTAGATGAACCAACGGCAGCTCTTGATCCGCTGGCTGAACAAGCATTATACTTAAAGTATAATAGTTTAACAGAAAATAAAACTTCAATATTTATTTCCCATAGACTGGCATCAACTCAATTTTGCAATCGAATTGTTTATGTAGAAGAGGGTAAGATTTTAGAAATGGGAACTCATACAAATTTAATGAAAAAAAATGGTAAATATGCTGAAATGTTTAACATTCAAAGTCAATACTATAAAGAAAATAAAGAGGAGGGATTTCTAGATGCAATCGACGAAAAAATCATTTAAAGAAATTATTGATGTCATAAAAATTTCTAACAAATCGGATAGAATGTATTTCCCTCTGATTATTTTAAGATCTTTAGTAACAGCCTCCTTTCCGTTTGTAGGAATCATATATGGTGCACTTATCCTGGATGGCTTTATTAATGGAGTTGGTAGAGAAATGATCATGCGGCTTGTATATCAAATGATTATACTAAGCGCTATTCTCTTATTGTCAAGAACAATCTTACATTTCTTTTGTGATCAAAAAACGAATCTGATTAGTTTAAAGTTGAACAGTGAAATCTCAAGAAAGACATTGAACCTCGATTTTGAACAACTAGAATCACAAGACATGAAAGACAAACTCTCAAAAGCGAATCAAGGTGTTTTATTTTCTGGAGGGATTGGTTCTTTCATAAATTCACTAGGATATATGATTGAAAACATCATATCATTTCTATATGCACTTACGTTAATTATCACGTTATTTATTCGTGTCGATGTAGAAACTCCAGATACAATTACTTCCCTCTTTAATAGCCCATTAATCGGGGTGGGAATCATACTATTAATTATCTTGTCAATCTATATGAATTTTAGAATGATTCAAAAAGTGAATAAGCTGGATTATGATATATACGAAGAAAATATTACAGTGAATCGATTATTTTTCTATTTAAAAGATTCTTCGATGGATTACAAAATCAGTAAGGACATCAGATTATTTCATACCGACAAATTACTAGCTGATAAAATCCATGATACCTGTTTCCGATTTGGTTCATCATATGGAAGAATCGCAACCAAGGCTGGAAAAATGACAGCTCAAGGTGGAATTTGGAATAATATTGTATTATATACAGCATATACCGTTATTGGAATCAAAGCTTTATTAGGATTGACCTCCGTCGGTAATGTATTACTACTTGTTGGTGTAGTAACTGCTTTTAATACTTCAATTGTACAAATTATTAATAACATAACTTCAGCAGCTACACAAACGAAGTACTTAGCGCTCTACAAACAATATTTAGACACGTCTACAAAATTATATAAAGGGACGTTGCCAGTTGAAAAACGTGATGATGGACAGTATGAGTTTGAGTTTAAAAATGTGACATTTCATTATCCGAACAATGATGATATCATATTGAATAACGTGTCTTGGAAGATAGACATGGGTAAAAAATTAGCAATCGTCGGCCCAAATGGAGCAGGAAAAACTACATTTATAAAACTATTGTGCAGATTATATGATCCTACAGAAGGAGAAATACTACTAAATGGAATAAATATTAGAAAATACGAACATAAAGAATACATGGACTTAATGTCGATTGTATTCCAAGATTTCAAACTGTTTTCATCTACCCTCAAAGAGAATGTTAAAGGTGGATTAGATGGAAATGATGATCAAATTGTTCACTATTTAGACCAATCAGGATTTAGTGAGCGACTTGAAAATTTACCACAGGGTATCGACACATACTTGTATTCTAACTTTGGAGAAAAAGGTATCGAAGTTTCTGGTGGAGAAGCACAAAAAATAGCAATTGCTAGAGCATTATATAAAGATTCACCTTTGGTTATTCTTGATGAACCAACATCTGCACTAGATCCTTTATCAGAATATGAAATATATACTAAATTTGATACACTAGTTCATAATAAAACAGCGATATATATATCACATAGAATGTCTTCTTGTCGATTTTGCGATAATATCATTGTGTTTGATAAAGGAGAAATTGTTCAATCAGGGAATCATGAAGAGCTACTAAGTAGTAAAGAGGGTTTATATCATACTATGTGGTCTGCCCAAGCAAAATACTATAATGTATAAAAAAAGAATTAGAAGTAATGAGTACAAAAAATACAATAATGAAGAAAAAAAGAAAATAAACCTTTTTGAGCTTTGGGCACTTTAATAGAATGTAAAATGAATAATCACAGAAAGTTAGCAATTTTTGCTGGAATTGGGCTTATAGTAACTATCATATTTTGAACACTAAGTTTGTTTACATAGAGGAACACATTGAAGATATAGCAACTAAAAATATTACAATAAACCGCAACATAAATAATTTCAACTGATGGTATGAATTGCATAATAAAGAGATTTTGTGTTTTATCTTTCGCTTTTTATATATACAAAGAGCAACTTTTATCTTATTAAATATTGAAGAATCCTAATGGATTCTTTTTTATTTAGAAATTTCAGTTCTATTGAAAATATTTACCAATGAGCAACTACGAGTTGCTCGTTTATAACTTCATAAAATGCTACAATTATGGTAGTTAAAGGAGACTGATTATGAAAACAAAATACTCAATATGGGAAGTATTTAAGTTTCAAATAAAAGGGATATTAGAAGCAAATAAAAGCTTTATATTCTACATTTTTATCATCTATGCATTTTCAGCAGGAATATTGAACGTTGTTACTGTATTATTCCCAAGATATATTATTGATGCGATTGTTGTTCAAAACATTAATGATTTATTTTTATGGATATTTATATATGGATTTTCAATTCTTGTATTAATGCTATTATCCACAATTTCACAAAATATATTCAGTGGTAATGCTACGGCAATCAAGTTTTTACAAGCTAGAATATTTTTTAAAAAATATCGACATGTATCATATCGATATTTGGAGGACCCGACGTTTCAGGCAAAAAGATCAACTGCACTTTGGGCATCACTTGGAAATAATGATAGTGGCTATGAAGGAACATTAAGAAGTTTATTTAGATTGTTCCCACAAATCTTAACTGTGATAGGGCTAACAATATTATTAGGTTTGTTTCGTCCAATTATTGTTATAGTCGCTCTCTTACTATCATTGTTGCAGTATCAGTTTGATTTAAGAGGAAAAAAATATAAATTTGAGCATCGTGACGAACTCAATGAACTTGAAAGAAAAGCTAACTATTTTTTTCTTACAGGACATGATTTTTCTTTTGGTAAAGACATAAGGATTAATCAAATTCAAGAACAGTTCTTTGCAAATCATAAAGAAAAATCAAATATATTCACATCATTATTTAAAAAGCTGAATGTTATGGGATTTAGATTTTCCATTCCAGGTATGTTTTTTATAACAATAACAAATGGATTAACATATTTTCTAACCGCTAATGCTTATATGAGTGGTGAAATTTCAATTGGAGAAGTATCATCGATAATATGGGCAACACTTGCTATTACTTTAGGAATGCAGAGAATGTTTACTGAAATTGCAAAAATCAAAGAGGATACAAGTTATACAAGTGAATATATGGCGTTTCTTGAGAATGATGATTATTTTCCTAAACGAGAAGGAATCGAGATAGAATTAGAAACACTCGCAATTGAGTTAGTAAATGTTAGTTTTAAATACCCGAATTCTGACAAGTTCGCTTTAAAAAATATAAGCTTAAAGATAAACTCGGGAGATCGTTTAGCATTAGTTGGTATAAATGGTTCTGGGAAGACAACATTAGTTAAATTGCTTTGTGGGTTCTATGAACCAACTGAAGGAACTATATTAATTAATGGTGTCGATATAAAGACAATTGATCTAGAATATTATCGCAATAAGTTGGCGGTTATTTTTCAAGATGTTTTGGTTTATGCAGCATCAATTCTAGAGAACATTGTTGGATTAAGTAAAGACCCTATAGAACACGAAAAAGCAATGCAGGCATTAAAACTTGCAGGGCTCTATGAGAAGACAAAATCTTTTCCAAAAGAAGAACATCAGGAATTACTAAAAGTAATTAATCCTAGTGGCACAGACTTTAGTGGTGGAGAAAAACAAAAATTATCTATCGCAAGAGCTCTATATAAAGAAGACACTTCACTCATAATTCTTGATGAACCAACAGCTTCATTAGATGCTATTGCAGAAAAAGAAATATATGATAATTTTAAAACTTTGATAAACAACAGAACCGCGTTGATCATATCTCATAGATTAGCATCAACTAGGTTTTGTGACAATATTGTTTTGTTCGAAAATGGTGAGATTCTAGAGTATGGAACACACGAATCGTTAATGAATAAGGAAAAAGGTACCTATCGTTCAATGTTTCTGACTCAAGGTAAATATTATCAGAAAGGAGCTCTACAAAATGAAACAATTTAAAATAGCATATAATATTATCAAATTTACCAATAAAATATCAAAAACTTTTTATCTTCTCATTTTTGCACAGGCAATCATGAGAACAGCAAAAATATTGATTGGTGTTTATGGTCTTAAATTGATAATTGATGGCTTAGTTAGTAATGATTATCATACATCTATTCAAATGATATTGATCGTTTTAGGATCTGAGTTTCTGATTAATATTTTAGAAAAAAAACTAGTTAGCATGCTTGAAATTAAAAAACAAGAAATCATGCAACGAGTGTATCAAACAATCAATTTTAAACTAATGAACATTGATTATCAACATTTAGAAGATCCATATTACTTAGATTTATCAGAACGTTCAAAATATGCAATAAATCAATTTGATGCATTAGATAATCTTTTTAAAAGCTTTGCAGATATAGCATATTATATCCTGGTTATTTCTTCAATGTTTGCAGTATTGATTACATTTAATCCATTGATATTGCTCATAATTTTTGCAACACTGTTGTTGTATACAATTAACTCAAGATTCTCATCAAAACAGCAAGTATTACTATCAAAAAAATTAGGACCGATCAATCGCAAATTTAATTATTATCAAGTGATTGTATCAGATGTAACAAGTGCTAAAGATTTTAGTGTTTATCCTTTGTCAGATTTAATGTTTGATAAATATAGTAGTTTCTTAAATCAAACAAATAAAGTAATGATAAATTTTTATCTGAAGAATGCAATCTATAAAAGTATATTTGTGATGATAAGTGTTATACAAATTGTTGCTATATATAGTTTAGTTGGATTACAATCAATAACTCTAAGCGTTGGGGTAAGTTTATTTGTTTTCTTAATAGCGGCAGCAACTAAAACTTCAGAAGCTTTAAGTAGTTTTATCACAAGTATGTTTAGTTTTCAGTCCTCATCTAACATGTTAGAACCGTTAGTTGAACTAATGAATGTAGAAGAATCTGAAGAACTATATAAAGATGGACAAATTGCCAGTGAAATGCAATCATTACGTTTTGATAAGGTATCATTTCATTATCCAAATCATGAAAAAATCGTTTTAAAGGATATCTCATTTACAATTAATAAAGGTGAAAAGATTAGTATTGTTGGTTTAAATGGAGCTGGTAAAACAACATTGGTAAAATTAATTTGCCGTTTATATAAACCAACATCTGGAACAATATATTGGAATGGTATTGATATTAATGATTACCAATATGAATCGTTTTTGAATCAAATTGCAGCAGTATTTCAAGATTTTAAGATGTTTGCTCTAACATTACATGAAAATGTCGATATGGAATCAAAAAATCGTGAAGATGTTTTACGGTGTATTAAGCAGGCTGGATTAGATAACAAAATTGCGAGTTTAGAACATGGTATTGACACGTATCTTTCCAAAGAATACCATGAAAATGGAATTGAGATGTCTGGTGGTGAATTGCAAAAACTAGCAATTGCAAGAGCGTTTTATAAAAATTCATCATTAATTATTTTAGATGAACCTACAAGTGCTCTAGATCCGCTTGCTGAAGCTGAAATATATGAACACTTTAGTGAGTTAGTAGCAAATAGAACCTCTATATATATATCACATCGTATGTCATCTTGCGTATTTAGTGACAGAATTATTATTTTGGATGAAAATAAAATACAAATGATAGATACTCATGAAGAATTGATGAAACAAAAGAATTCAAGATATTACGAATTATTTAACTCCCAGGCTATGTATTATCAAGCAAATGCGGATTCCTAATTTAATAAAAAAGTTATCAAAAATCATATTCAGATAGGAAAGAATTACTATATAATCACTTGCAACTTCCTAGGTAACAACAAGCCGTATCACAAATAATTGTAAAACATGATATAAATAGCATAAAAAAACCATATAAGGTATTATATGATACGATACAATTAGACATGAAATCTTTATTTAAAAAGTGAAATTCAATTCTTTTTTTAATCTAGAAGAGCTTAAGTATTGCTTCAAAGCTATATAATATGTACTCTACAATTTGTAGACTAAGAAATTCTTTACAGGATTTAACAATGTAGTATAATTATTACTGAGAGGGTGATAGTGATGTCGATTTCTGAGAATATTAAGATATGTAGAATACAAAATAATTTAACTCAAAAACAACTTGGAGAAAAAGTGTTTGTGAGTGATAAAACGATTAGCAAATGGGAAAGCAACAGAAGTGTTCCTGACGTAGATACGATAAAACGATTAGCAGAAATATTAAATGTAGAATATGATGTATTAATAGATGGTGAAGAAGCCAGAAGTAAACAGGATACAATGAGTACAAAGATAAGAAAGATCTCAATAAAATATAGTAGACAAATTATATCGGGACTAATATTATTGTTTATGCTTATATTAAGTAATCTAATTAATGATGATATTGCATACTTTATCATTTATTTTTCAATAATTGGATTTACGCTATTGCAAATATTTAATAGTTCTAAATGGTACTTGATAGGACTCTTAATCGCTTTGATGCAATTGTCTGATGAAATGAATACATATCTTCACTTTGATTTTGATTTATGGTTCTTATCTTTGTTTTTACTAGGCATCTTTATAATTTTGATAATATTTTTGATTAAATTGGTAAAGAACTTGAGAGTTAAAGATTATTTCTTAATATCCGTATTTCTTGGTAATTTATTTGTGGTTATTTTCATTTTATTTATGTCGTAGGCATTCAGAGTAGGGTGGCGTCTGAGCTCTACTAAAGGATATATAGAATCTAATTCAAGTTTATTTATTTTTTCATTCTCAATCTACCTAATAATTTATTTCCAAATCATTTTTGTGGATTTTAAATTCAAACATGAAAAATCTAAACTTATAACTTAATTTATTATAGGTTTTTTGTTAAATAAATGTTTTAATACTATGTTAATGATTTTGGATTAGTATTGGAGATAAACAGTGAGTATTTTTTTCATCATATGCATATGATTATAAGTTGCAACAACACTCATACACGAGCAGTACCATAAGTAATTGCAACTTATGATTTACACACCATAACAAAGCCCTCTTGGGCTTTTTCTTTTGTGTCCTTATATGACCTAGTATTTAAAATGAAGTGTGGTATAATATAAATAAGAAATCAAAGGGATCAATAAAACACAACATCATTGACCGTTATGAAACTCACAAATGAAAAGGGTTTTTTTCTTTTGCACACTCTTTTCAAGTTCCTCTAGATTATTAAAGCCATATAAATTAAAATAGATTGAAATGTTCTTAGTAAGTTAAGAATTTTCATACAAAAATACAAAAAAAGTAACATAAGGAGGTTTTTATGAAAAAAAATAATTCAAAAATATATTTTGTTACTGTCATAATTGCATTAGTTATAGGGATAGTATTACATTACTCCGTTAGATCAGTAGGAGATTGGAAAGCATTTATGTTATATTATGTTCCTTTACTCTTATTATTTATTCCAACTCTGATCTTTTGGTTAAAGAAGATTGAAGAGGTAAAAACATCAATTCCATTATTAATATTAACATCAGGTATAACACTTGGAGTATTAATTATTATAGTTATTGCTGTTGTGAGGTTTACAAATGATAATATACTTACTTTTGGAACTACATCATATTACATAATGATATATGGCGTTTCCTTAGTGATTTTTGTAGGGATTGTTTGGTATTGGATTGAAGAAATAGATTCAACCAAAAAAATCCTATATAGTTTGATAGGTTTAGCTTTCATTTTCTTCATGTTCAGTTCATTGAAAGGATTTTATATTTATGATAATAATGTTTATGGTTTTAATGGACCATTTATGAGATGGGATTTGTTTTGGAGTTACATGTTTCAGAATCTAATATATACTCTTGCTCTATTGTTCTTTCCAATAAGCATTTATTCAAAATATCGCTTACTAGAAGAGTGAATTAATTCTTTTCCTAATAACCCCCTTAACTTACTAAGATTGAAGTATTTTATATCAAGACACCATTGATAAAGAAATAATTTCTACTGAGTTTGAAGATTATAGCCAGTCTTATTTATATTTTAGATCGAAGGAGATAAAGTTGTTTTTTCTACTTCAAGATAGAGTTTATGCCATAAAACAACCATTAATTTGAGTCCCATAGGATTTGCATATTAAATTGCTATTATTAATGATAATAACGTATTGCTTGTTTGAGGTTATAGAGATATAATCAATTCGTATATGTGTTTAATATAAAGATTAAAAAATTATATTGAAATACTATAATAGTTATCAGGGCAATGGTGATTTTTATGAATGATAAGTTTAAATATAATCTGAAAATCTTTATAATGTTTGGAATTTTGTTTGAATTAATGAATGTTTTTTATAATCCATATGCGATGAAGTTTTTAGAGAGAATCGGTGGAAATGAGTTTCATTTTTCATTAATCAATTCTACAAAAGGAATAATAATGATTTTTACTTCCTTACCTGCAGCTTTCATCATCAACAAGATAGCTGATAAACAAAAAGCAACTGCCAATATAGTTCTTGTTATGGCGATTATTGTTCTTTCATTATTTTTTATCCCGATGCTACCAAGTAGTTATCAAGTGATTTCATTTATCGTTATTTTAACCTTATTGATGGTACCAATCTCAATCTATAATATTAGTTATCAAAATATTACTGCTGAGATATTCCCTTTAAGAAGAGCTAAAGTAATATCTAAAAGAAGTATTTACACAATTCTATTTACAACTACTGTCACTATTGCTTCTGGATTAATATTTCGATACTTTGCACGAGATAACAGTGAGTATATTTTGATATATCGTATCTTTTATGTTATGGCATTTGTTTTTGGATTGTCAGCTTTCTTTGTTTTTAAAAAGTTACATTATATACCTAGTGAAACAAAAGAACAAATTAAATTTAAAGGTAGCTTTAAAACAGTATTTAAAAACAAGCGTTATACTAAGTTTGTTTTAAGTTCTACAATATTTCATTTTGGATGGCAGATGGGATGGCCTTTGTTTTCCATTTACACTATAAAAACATTAGGAGCAGATGAATTTTGGATATCGATAATTAGTGTAGGGTCCGCAATTGTAATGCTCTTTTCACTTCGTATATGGCCTAGATTAATTGAAAGATATGGAAATGAGAAAATTGCGTATATTTGCACATTTGGGATGGCTATCACCCCATTATTATACGTGATATCTAATAGTCTTTTGGTTCTTGTAATATTCTCTTCTTTATCAGGAATATTTACTTCAGGGACGATTACAGTTTTATTTAGCGACATGTTAGAAGTGATCCCTGAAAAAAATAGAATTATTTATGTTGGGTATTATAATGTTTTAACAAATATTACGTTGGCAATATCACCTTTAGTAGGACATTACTTTTATGAAAAAAAAGGAATCATATATGCATTAATTATAACCAGTTTATTTAGACTTCTTGGTGGTATGGCATTTATGATTCGAGAACGTTCAGAACGAAAATATATTGAGCGGTTAGAATAAATCATAATGGATTATATCGCAAGTAGTTTCAGATAAAAATATGAATAAACATATAGCGACACCAAAATTATAATGAAACCCCATTTCTTAATTTTAATGGGGTCTTTTTAATGATATAATCAAGAGGACACTAATTCATTAGAATTAAATGTAGGTTTCATAAAGCATTTAAAAAGATACTTAATACAAGCGTTCAATCAATTTCAATGGATTACACCGAAAAGAGGCTACACAATGTCAAATTCATTTCAAAACTTTAACTTAAATCCTAACTTAATTAAATCACTTAATGTACTTAACTATAATGTTCCCACACCGATTCAATCACTGGTTATACCTGCTTTATTGAATCATAGGGACTTAGTTATTAAATCAAAGACCGGAAGTGGGAAAACCGCAGCTTTTTCAATACCCATTATTCAACATATCAAATGGGATAAAAGAGAACCCCAAGTTTTAGTTTTAACACCGACTAGAGAATTAGCTATTCAAGTTAAAGAAGATATGTTTAATATTGGAAGATTTTCAAGAATTAAAGTTGAAGCTGTTTATGGCAAATCTTCATACGAAAGCCAAGCAAAGCAACTTAAACAAAGAACACATGTCATTGTTTCTACACCGGGAAGATTAATTGATCACATCGTCAATAAAACCGTTGATTTAAGTCATATATCAGCCTTAGTCATCGATGAAGCAGATGAACTATTACGTATGGGGTTTATTGATGAAGTAGAGAGAATCATTCATTTTTTACCTCTCAAAAGATTAACAATACTTCTTTCAGCAACGATGCCAACAGATATAGAAAAATTATCTAATCTATATATGAATAACCCTGAGCTCATCGTCATCGAAGATAACGAGGTAACAGAAAATAAACTTACACAATATTATTATGAAGTAGAACAAAAAGATAAATTAAACCTCATAAATGATGTTTTAATTACCCAAAATCCTAACAGCGCAATTATTTTTTGTAATAAAAAAACAAGCTGTAGATGAAGTCTGCGAAATGATGGATGAAAAAGAATACTTAGTTAATAAGATACATGGTGATATGGAACAAAAAGATAGATTAAAAGTCATGAATGATTTCAAGCATGGTCTGTTTAGATATTTAGTTGCTACAGATGTTGCAGCAAGGGGCCTAGATATAGAGTCAGTCTCACTTATAGTGAATTATGATATACCTTATCATGTAGAAAGCTATGTGCATCGGATTGGAAGAAGTGCTAGAGCTGGAAAAGAAGGTCTGGCTATATCCTTTATTTCTAATAGGGAATCTTATTATTTAGATCAAATTAACACCTATACCAATCAAGATATCATTATGCTGGAAAAGCCAACCAAAGAAGTCGTCAACCAAGCAGTTGAAACTTTTCAAGATAGACAAACAGATGATTTAGTAATTAAGATGGATAAGGGATTTGAATTTAAAGAAGAAATTATGAAGCTTCATATTAATGCAGGAAAAAAGACTAAAATGAGAGCATCAGATATTGTGGGTACAATTTGTGCAATTCCTGGATTGACTGCAAAAGATATTGGGGTCATCACACTGTTGGATATATCAACATTTGTCGAAATACTAAATAAAAAAGGCGAGTTAGTTTTCAAAACCCTTCAAACAATGCCTATCAAAGGTCGCTTGCGTGTTGTGAGTAAAGCAAATAAAACAGAGTATGAACTCGCATATGAAGCAAGTAAAACTTTGAAATAACTGAGATGGGGTCTTTTCATTGACCTTTAAAAAGACTTATTTTTGATGGATAGAAATACAATGATCAACAAACAATACACCATTAAGCAATCTATAAATAATAGAGAACCTCAAATAAAACAAATAATCACATCTAATGATATATTTTATTTAACTGGTATAATATACTTAAAAAAAGGATGTGTTTATATGAAATACCTGAAAATGAACAATGGATTAACTATTCCAGTTTTAGGAACAGGGACAAATACTTTTGGTAAAGAAAATAATAATTTTAATGGCAAGATCACCTATGATACAAAAGAACTTATCTCTGCAATCGAATTAGGATATAGATTAATAGATACTGCGATTTATTATCGTAATGAAGCAGTTATCGGAAAAGCAGTTAAAGAATCAAATATTGATAGAAGTAAATTTTTTATAACATCAAAAATTCCTCAAGACAAAGAATTTATTGAAACTAATGAATTAGTTAAACATCATATAGAACAATCACTTAATTTACTTGATATAGATTATATTGATCTTTATTTAATACATTTTCCATTTGAATCAAATGAAGAGAACTTAAGAGTGTGGCGTATATTAGAAACATTTGTTGATAGAGGGCTTATAAAATCGATTGGTGTGTCCAATTTTAATGAAGATCAACTAGCGTATTTAATAAAGCACGCTAGTATTAAACCCGTACTCAATCAGTTCCAATCATATCCAGGAAAACACCAACAATCATTAATAGATTATTGTAAAGCAAATGATATCATTCCCCAGGCATATCAATCGCTTGCTAAAGTGGAAGCTAAGACTAAAGATATATTAATAGAATTAGCTAAACCATATAATAAATCATGGAGTCAAATTATTTTAAATTATCAAATTAATGAAGGGTTAGTCGTGATTCCTAAATCACATAGTAAGCAACATCAATTTGAAAATATGGATGTCTTTGATTTTAAATTAACACAAAAAGATATAAAGACTATTAAAAATATATAAATTGTGATTAAGCTCCTAATTTTTTAGGAGCTTTAATTTTGTATTTTTAATGCTTTTGTCTAAAGTATTACAGAATGTGATAGAATAAGTTTAAACTAAATTAATTAAATAAATTTAAATTAAAAAAGTGAGTGGTGGAGCATATGAATATATTTATAACTGGTGGAACTAAAGGTATAGGTAATGGATTGGTACGCCATTTTCAAGAATTAGGACATCAAATTGTTTATACAGGAACTAGTGAAGACAGCATTGAAAAAAGCGGTCACAATCAATTGACTGGGACATATGGTGTTGTTTGTGATGTTCGTCATCGAATAGAAATTGAGAATGCTTTAAATTTTGCAGTAAAAACATTAAAAACAATAGATATCGTGATTAATAATGCAGGAGTCAATCAAAAAAACAAACCAGTTATAGAACTTGAAGAAGAAGATATATCAAACGTGATTGATGTCAATGTTAAAGGAATGATCAATGCCACAAGTGAAGCGCTAAGAATTATGAAAAAACAGGGATATGGAAGAATCTATAATATGGAGGGACTTGGAAGCAATAACATGGTTTTTCCAAAAACAGTTATCTATGCATCCAGTAAACATCTGCTATCTTTTTTCACCAAAGGTGTAAAAAAGGAGCTTAAAGATTATCCGAATATTAAAGTAGGTACATTATCTCCAGGTATGGTATATACTGATTTCTTAAAATCATCAGAGGGGTTTGAAAATAATTTCGTTATGAAGGCATTAGGTAATCCAGTAGATAAAGTCACACCATTTTTGGTAAATAAAATATTAAAGGGGAAAATGAAAATCAATTACCTTACATTTAGCAAAACGATGTGGAGATTTATGTCTTTTCCTTTTCGTAAAAAAACAAGATACCAATGAGTATTATTTATTTTAATTAAGCATATTACAAGTATAATCAAAGAAAAGAGACGTTTAAGTCTCTTTCTTTATGCAATAAAAGATTAAAGATACGATTGTAAGACACTTTATCATGAACACATCATAATAAGTTGCAGCTAAATTCGGCACAATGAGATATAATTTAGTAATTGTAGGAAAGCATATAAAAAAGCATATAGCATCACCAAAACTATAACTGAATCCTATTTTTTATTGAGATGAGAACTTTTTTCAAATGGGAAATAATAATCATCAAATTTACGTGTTATAATTATGGTACAAAAAGGAGTCAGTATGAAAAATAACAGTATATCTAGAATTTATGGAAAAAGAGAATTTATTAAAATAGTTAGTAAAGCTACGTATTCAATGGTTAAATATAGAAAATTTATGAAGCTACTGACAAAAGAGTTTCAAACAAATATAATGTTGTCAGTCACTGAAGTCAATGGATGCCAGGCATGTAGTTATTTTCATACAAAGCATGCGATTGATTCAGGCATAAGTGATGAAGAGTTACAAAGTCTCTTGTCAGGTGATCATAAAAATGTTAAACCTGAAGAAGCCCAAGCATTAGTCTTTGGACAACACTATGCTTCTGAGAAAGAGAATTACTCGAAAGATACTTTTCAAAAAGTAATAGAACATTATGGAAAAGAGAAGGCTTATGGGATTCTTGCTACGGCAACTTTGATCTCTTTTGGTAATGCCTATGGTATAAATTACGGCAACCTTAAAAGTCGGTTTACAAAAAATGGGAGAGTTAAAAATAGTAAGATATATAATGAGGTATTCATTCTAATCTCACCAATCATATTACTACCTATTACGATGATCATTAATGTATTTAGAAAGAAACAATTTTAAGATAAACATAATTTTAAATTATAAATTATAGTATAGTTGATACAATGAGCAATATTAATAAACTATCACACAGTGACACAAGTGGTTATCATATCAAATTTTTATTTCCCATAATATTTTTCATTTGGTATAATATTCACAATAGCAATTATTTAGAGGAGAAAAAGAATGAATAATATGAAATATGATATTTATGATAAACCAAAGTCTTATATAGAATGGTTATTATTGTCATTACAACAATTAGTAGCGGTATTTGGAGCTACAATACTGATTCCAATAATAATTGGAATCAATCCAGCATTAGGGTTAATGACTGCTGGGATGGGAACACTTATCTATATTTTATGGACAAAGAAGTCTGCAGTTTTCTTAGGTAACTCTGGAACATTCATTCCATTATTGTTTGGTTTATCAATTGGAAATCCTACATTAATGATTATGGGTGTAATAACTATTGGATTAGTTTATATAGTTATAGGAACGATTGTAAGATTTACAGGGACGGCATGGGTAAAAAATATTTTAACACCTGTTATTGTAGGACCAATTATTATGATATTAGGAATCTCATTAGTTGCTTATTCTATTACATGGTTTGGCTTAGATGCGACTATTACATCAGGAAACACATTATCATTAGAACAGTTATCAACTTTAGGCATTGCAACGTTAACATTTACAATTACAACTTTATTTGTATTAAAAGGAAATAAAGTTACCAAAACATATAGCATTATAATTGGTTTGGCAATATCAAGTGTTGTCGCAGTCATCATTAACTTAATTGTTGGTGGAGGATTACCAACGCTTAATGATATGGGAAATTTTGTAGTTGAAAATCCTTTCAAATCTATAGCTAGTACTTGGGCTAAATTTAGTTTTAGTAATGTATCATTTATTCAACTCGTACCATTTATCATTATTGCATTTGTTTCCATGGCAGAGCATATAGGAGACCATACAGTTTTGAGTGCAACAGTTAATAGAGATTTATTACAAGATCCAGGACTAAATAAAACATTACAAGCGCAAGGACTTGCAACACTAACAGCAGGACTTTTATGCTCTTCACCAGTAACAACCTATGGTGAGAGTACAGCATCTGTTGCTATTTCAAGAGTATCGAGTAAATATGTAGTAGGTGGAGCTGCAGTTCTAGCTATAATCATTTCATTTACACCTATACTAACACTACTTGCTTACATACCAACTGCGGTATTTGGTGGGCTAAGTTTATTGTTATACTGTTTCATATTCTTAAATGGGTTAAAGGTGTTACTTAATTCAAACATTGATTTTAGTAATCAAAAAAACTTGCTTATTGTATCTAGTATGATTTTACTAGGAACTGCAGTTACTTTAATTCCTTCATATTCTAATTTATTTATAGGTATTGATGTTTTTAGAACTGGTGATATATCATTCCAATTAAGTGGATTGATGTTGCCTTTAATTATAGGTGTGCTTATGCAAACATTGCTTCCTGATGAGGAAAAAGATCCTGAAACTTCTGTATAATCAAGAAGAAACTATATTCACTATTAAAGACTGTAAAAAAATAATATTAAAAAATATGTGTTTAAGAATTATATAAAGGGACAGATTAGTAAATAATAATATTTAGTTAAGAATAAACCTAAATTTAAACTAGATATTATATGAGGGGAAGCAGATGAAATTTTTCAGCTATTTATTAATAGGAATGTATTACGTTTTATTTTTTGTGTTACAAAGTTTTTTAAAGACATCACAGGTTAGCCAAGAATTAGTTTATTTAATTTATTTTGGGTTTTTACCAATTTTTTTAATGTTCGTAGAGAAAACGAGAGCACCAAGTCATATCATAAAAAAATCTTTATGGTATGGAGGAATGATTTTAGCAAGTGATTTTTTGTTACATACCTTTGTTATATTTCAAAGTGGTTTTACAAAAAACCAGCTTGCAATATATGGATTCTTTGGTGTATTGTTTAATGAATTTAAGGGGATATTAGGCCTTATTATTGTTTTTTTAATATTTGTAATAGTAATATTATTATTCTTATATGGAGTGAGTCGTTTAAAACACTTTTATTTAAATCATGAACCAAGTATTATAAGAAGTATTGTTTATGCAGGTATTGTTTATATCGTATACAATATATACCTTTATATTTATGCAATATATAGTGATTTATCAGATTTTCAGTTATGGTTTCATTCTAGATTCACAGTGCTTGTGATTATAGGAGCATGTATTGGCTATTTGCTCGCAGTTTTAATTGTTTATGCATTTGCTCATATAAGCGGGCATTATATCAGTGTAAAAAAATCATTTCAGCTTACATTTGTAATATATACGATCTTTGATTTATTTATAATTCTTTTTATATTTAACCCACTATTTGGTTTTGTAGAAACTTTATTAGAAACTCAGACATATACTCCAGTACTGGGAGTAAATCTATTTAATTTTTTAGGTGTATTTTTGACGATCCTAGTATATTTTATCTCAAGGAAAAATGATGATTTGAGTAAAGAAGTTATATTTTCCTATAAAGCAATTATTGTTCTAGTATTTGGGTTTTATACTATATTTTTTCTTTTAAATTGGTTATAAGATAAAACGAAAAAAAACACCAACTTATTTGGTGTTTTTTTATAGCTTGATAAATTTTATGATAACTAGTTGATATTTAGTATATTTTTAATATATCTTCGGTAGGTTTTTTAGTAATTTTTGGGAGTTTATAAGATTTTGAGCCTTTACCAACCACAAGTATAAGATAAGGTCTTTCGTTTTTTGGCCTTTGGAGTATACTACTTAGAAATGAATTTGGAGAAGGTGTATAAGTTAGAATATCCAATCCTAGATCTGTTAAGATCGATATCAACATGCCAGTAGCAATTCCTACTGATATATCTGGATAATAAACTTTAGTTTGTTGATTATTTTGATCATATTGGAAAATATGCTTAAAGATAACAATTAAATAGGGTGCTGAATCAAGAAATGATTTATCTGTGTTTACCTTAAGAGCTTTCAGGTCAGACATCCATTGGTCAGTTATTTTCTTATAGAATTCAGTTTCTATTCTTTCAGATTGTATACGGATTTCTTTTTTGATATCGGGATCTTTTATGATGCAAAATGTCCACGGTTGCTTGTTTGCGCCATTTGGAGCATATTTTGCAGCATCTATTGCATCAATGAGAAGCTGAATATCAAAAGATTCGGGTTCGAATTCGCGATATGAACGTCTTTGTTTTAATTTATCGATTAATGACATGATGTTACTCCTATTCAAAAAAGTGTAATAAAGATTTTATACTTGTGGATTTTTAACCTTGTTTAATAGCTTTATTATAGCACAAAAACAAAAGAGACTTAAATGATTAAAATATGGGTATCAAAATCTAAATATTACCAATAATTAAAGCTTAAAAGGATAAAAAAGAATAAATATATTTATGGTATAATATCTTTAAAATTAACTGGAGGATCACAAATGAAAAATCTTTGTACATTAGTTATGATTTTAATTATATCTAGCATGATAACTTCATGTGGCAAAGAAGAGATCATGTATACAGTTAATTTTGAAACTAGTCAAGGAAGCTTAATTGAAGAATTACAAGTCAAAGAAGGTACTATTTTTGATGACTTAGATAATATTACAACAACTCGTGATGGGTATATATTTATAACATGGTATTTAGATGAAACACTTCAAATAGAAGTTTATGACGATTATCCAATTGTATCAGATATAGTCTTTTTTGCTAAATGGGAAGTTGTTCCAGATATGATTACAATCACATTTAATTTATTTGATGACGAATACATAGAAGAAGAATTGATTATCGAAAAAGGATCTACGATTAATCCAAACAGGCTACCGATACCGACAAGAATTGATTATATATTTGATGGATGGTATTTAAATGATAGCTTCTTAGTTGAAGTTTATTCTACATTTGTATTTAATATGGATAGAGAGTTATGTGCAAAATGGATATATGATGGAGAAATCATTGATGAACCTGATGAACCAGTTGTAGTACATGATTATTTCGAAAATGATAATGTGTTTTTAAATATAGAAGAAAATAAAGTTTTTACTGAAAACACATATTATTTTGATTTAGTAGTTGATGATGAAAATGATAGATTATTTGTATCAGGACAAATTGTATATGTGAATGATGAAATGGATTTTGATGAACTATATTTAAAAATATATCCAAACGCGGATAACAATTCGATAAATGAATATAATGTAAATTTTAGTTTTTTAAAAGTTAATGATATAGAATATAGTGTTAAATATAGCGGTGGAGATGATACGACAATTTATCTTGATTTAGAGGAAACTCTTTATGAAGGCGAAACATTCATTATTGATTTTGAGTATTATTTCACATATTGGGATCATGGAAGAATTGCAAGTATCGATTCCATCTATTATTCATTGTTTTTCTATCCTTTTGTTGCGATGTTTGATGAAGATACAGGTTGGCAAATAGATAATTATTCATTTCTTGGTGAATCTTATTACAATAAAATTGGTGATTATTATGTTAGTTTGAGAGTACCTAAAGATTATTTAGTAGCAGCAAGTGGAGCTATTATCGAAACTATTGATGGATTAGATTATGACACATTTAATATGTATTTAGAAAATGGTCGCGATTTTAGTTTTTCTACATCTATCAATTATAATCTATACCAGAAAGAAATCGAAGGCATTAATTATTCAATTTATTCAATTCTTCCTCTGTCAAATCCAGATAAAGTATATAGCTTTGAATATTTATCAGACGCTATTGCAGTATATGAAGATTATGTTGGAGAGTATTACTATGATTATTTAAATTTAGAATATGGTTATGTGTATGGAATGGAAAGTAGTGGCGTTGTTTATTGTAGTTATGAAATTAATGAAACTACAGTTGTCCACGAAGTTATTCACCAATGGTTTTATTCTATGATTGGAAATGATCAATCAAACTTTGCATTTTTAGATGAAGCACTAACAACATATATTAATTATGCTTATTTCTATGAAATTTATGGAGTTAATAGTTCCATTGAATATTTAGAGAGTAAAAATAGTAGAGCTCCAGAAATGATCAATTTTTACAATCGCTATTATGGCATATCACTACTCAAAAAAGTAGATGAATATGAAGGAAATGCTGGCTATGCTTATGTAGTTTATTCTCATGGGTGCTCAATGTTTAGATACTATGTCGATGAGTTTCTAGATGGTGATGATGAAGTCTTTAAAACTTTTTTAAGAGAATATTACAATCAATTTAATGGTAAAGAGGTAACGCTTGATGAATTTTTATTGTTGCTTGAGACATCAACTGGAGTTGATGGAACTGTTGAATGGTTTGAATTGATGTTATCTAGTTTAGGCAGTTTTATTAGAAGACCATAAGTAATTTTAAAACTTATAAGATAGTATGATATATATAATGATAAAGAATTAATAACAGTTTAGATTTTTATTCATTAACTATAAAACAAGGCACCTATTTTAGGTGCCTTGTTTTATAAATCTATTTAGTGAGTACTCCGGCTATAAATTGAAATGAATCAGCTATATAAGTTGCTTTATTGTTTGTAATTTCATAACTGACATAATCCTCATCTAAGCCGATACAAAAATGGCATAATGCAATTCCCATGTCAATTGCTTGTATGTCAAATCCAAGACTCTTAGCATAATTAGGTGTTCTTTCTAGATAGAAATCTGCCTGGTTGTCGTTGAGAACGACTCTCCAAGGCTGTTTGTTTGATGCAGAAGGAGCAACTTGCACAAGTTTCAAATATTTTGCTAAAGGAAGAAGATTTTTAGATTCGTCCAATGGATGATCAAGATCATTATCAAAGAAAAGTGTGGAAAAAGCTTTTCTTTGGTTGCCTTTGATGGCTGTTCTAGTTAAACGATCTCTAAGCGAGCGATATTCAGATGTATAACCCACGGGTGAAATTGCGGGTACTATTTCACCAGGCAAAATCATCTCATCTAGTGCGTTTCGATTAAACATGCCACCAATCCATAAGGTCCCTAGGTTATGATGAGTTAATTCAAGAATGATTTTTTCAAATAAATAACCATAATCCATCATTGCTTCAAATGTATTTTTAATAATTCCACCAAAGAAGAATTGTCCATTTTTTACTGTTCCGTAAGTCCCAAGTTTGACTGCTTTTTCTTTTTCATATTGCTCTACATCAAAAACAAACCATTTTACTGAATTTCCAAATGGACCTACATCGTTTTTCATTCTAGCTGTTATTTCTTTGACTAAATTACGATCTTTTTCAGATAATAGTTGTTTATCAAAAGTTCTTATTGATTTACGTTTTAAAATTGAATCTATCATTTTATAGCAACTCCTTTTTCATTTTGTTTGAATGTGTTTGGTTTTTGAATAGGATACATATCTAATTTTACTTTTATTAAGAATATTTGTAAAGCGGACCTTGTATAAATTAAATTTTTTTAGAAAAATACTAGCATTAAGTTTTACTTTTTTATAAGTGTTAAAAAAAATAAAACAGATATTACTCTAAAGTAATAGTACAAATACATATTTTAGTAAGACAAAAGATTATTAGCATCTTAAGATTCTAAGCTATTAATTAAGACATATTATTCGTGTTATAATTAAAGAAAAGGAGGAATGACTTAAGGTGATTAAGATTCGATGGAATCACTTTAAATCATAAATCATAAAATGGCTACATATGATACATATTATTTAGAAGAAAACTACTTTGGCAAACCTTATAAAGAATTAATTAAATTTTTTAGTCAATATGAGCCTAAAGGTTCAGTTTTAGATTTAGGTTGTGGACAAGGTAGAGATAGTATTGAGATTGCAAAATTAGGATATAGCGTAACAGGTATTGATATTTCTAAAGTTGGCATCGAGCAATTGAATTTGAAAGCTAAAGATCTCAATCTAAAATTAACAGGATTTGTTGATGACATTTATAAATTCAATAGAATAAGTGAATATGATGTTATACTATTAGATTCAATGTTTCATTTTTACAGTAAAGATAAGAAAAAAGAAACTGAGTTTCTTAAAAGTATCCTAGAGCAAATGCAAAAGGGAAGTATATTATGCAATTTACTTATGAAATCAAATAAAAATGAAAAACACTTAAAATCTATTGTTGGAAACTTCGATTCTGAATTCGAAGTGTTGTTTGATGATTACGCAGTATATCCAGAAGCTAACTGTGAATATCATATGTACGTTATTAAGAAAATATAATTATATTTCAAAAAAACAGGAGGGTTTAATATGTATGTAGAAGCAAATAAGAAAAATGGATTAGTTCAAAAACCAAATGTCGTTGTCTCTGTAAGAGATAACAAAGGAAGAGATAATGCATTAGTTGTTGCGTATGCATGTAATTGCAGTTATGATCCACCTATGATTATGGTAGGAATTGTACCATCAAGATTTTCTTATCATATGATTAAAGAAAACGGAAGCTTTGTCGTCCATTTATTAGATAAATCTCAGACAGAACTATATAGAGTGTGTGGTAGTTTATCAGGTACCGATTCTGATAAATTAAAAGAACACCATATTAAAATAAAAGATGCTTTAAAAGTAAATGCAGGTATTATTGAGGGATGTCCTGTAGCTATTGAGTGTAAGGTTGTTGATTCAATTAAGACTGGAAGCCATGAAATGTTTGTTGGAGAAGTTATGTATGTACATGCTATTAAAGGATCGTTAAATGATAAAGGCATGGTAGATATAAATAAACTTAATTTATTATAAAACAAAGATAGGGGTAAAACTATGAGTGATTATGTAAAAAAAGAAATAAAAAATAACAGAAAAGCAATTAAAGAAGATTGGCGAGAATTAAATGATATTAAAACAGATAGACAACTGAGTAAAGAAAGACCTATCATGTTTAAGCAAGCAATTGAAGGTTCTAAAATTATAGACTTAACTAAAGAATTTCCTAATATCATACAAAAGAGTTTTACAGAAGTTGTTAAAAGCAGAAGATCTTTAAGAAGATATCAAGATCAAAAACTTACCCTTGAAGAGGTTACCTATCTATTATGGGAAACTTCAAGAGTTGATGGATTTAAACCTGGTGTTACTTTTAGAACTATACCCACTGCTGGAGCAACAAACTCAATGGAAACCTATATTTATTTAAATCATGTAAAAGGGCTTAATAAAGGGTTATACCATTATATTCAAGACAAACATCAATTATCATTGATAGATGAAAGTCATGACTTAGAAGATAGAGTTAATGAAGCGTTAAATGGGCAATTAAGAGGTGCTGCAGTTGTGTTCTTTTTCACAGCTACACCTTATAGAACAGAATATAAATATGCACATATGTCACACAAAATGATTGCAATTGAAGCAGGACATGCTGGACAAACTTTATCACTAGCTGCTGAAGTTATAGATTGTGGTGCAGTTGCACTTTGTGCATATGTTCAAGAATACTGTGATCAATTACTTGGTATTGGTGATGAGGAGTTTGTTACTTACGCATTAACTCTAGGTAAAAGATAAACAATAATAAAAATAAAATGATAGAAAAAAACCACTTGTAAATAAATACAAGTGGTTTTTATATGATTACGAAAAAACATTAATATTTAATAAACGATTGGAACAAATACACGTGTTAGAAGTTCTTTATCTAAAATATATAATCCTGCATCTTTAACTAATTTAACTTTTTCTATAAGATTGTTGAAATTATCTTCCTCTTCAACTTGTTCATCAACATACCATTGTAAGAAACTAACACATGAGTAGTCTTTTAGTTCATGTGCAATAGTCATGATATTATTAATTCGACTAGTAACACCTTTTTCATGAGCTAAAGATACTTCAAGTGTTTCTAAGAGAGAAGAAAATTCATTGCGCGGGTCTTCATATCCACGAATGTCTACACGAGCTCCGCGATCATTCATATATTTAATGAATTTTCGAGCGTGTGCCAACTCTTCTTCAAACTGAATACCAAACCAATTTTCAAATCCATCCAATCCGAGTGTAGCAATATATGATTGTATTGCTAAATACACTTGTGCTGACTCAATTTCATAGTTTATCTGAGTATTTATTGCATCTACTAATTTTTTATTCATTATAACAACTCCTCTTTTATTCACAGTATACAGTTGTTGTTATGATTAAGCAATCAATACAACTTCATAGAGGTTTTAAGTCATCTATTTGTACGTATCAACAATCTAATATAATAAAAAGCCGGATCATATAGTGACATTTCTTGAAAATTCTGAAAGATCAAATGAAACCTTAAATAATAGTCCTAAATTAATACTAAATGATACATCAATCGAAATCGTGAGTACCACAAGTGAAGATTTATTAGCTTATGTAAATGATGCAAGTGAAAAGTTTATTACTGGAGAATTAGACATTGAAGAAGATTGGGATGAATATATATCTGATCTGAATGATTTAGGTTATACAATTATTGAGAGAATATGGAATAATGCTTGGATTGAACAAAATAAATAGCATGTATTAAAACACACACAATATTAATAGAACTTTTTATCTACAAGAAAATTAAGGGATGGATAATATGAAGTTAGCTAAAATAAAATCAAAAATCTTCAACATTATTAAACCTATTTTTATTTCTAAATATATAGGGTTTGTTATAGGTTCTATATTAATAATTATTATTGTTTTTATATGGGCTGCAACTAGATTGGATAATTTAGAAAAACTAGAAAAAAACGTTGAATCAAACTCTAAAATTTACATTAACAAGGTCGAAGAAAGAATTAGATATATAGATTTTAGTTTAAGTGAGCTTGCATCAAATGGCTCTCCATCAACTATTTCAGAACTTGAAGCATGGGACACAAATACAGAGTTTTATATTGAAACGTTAACAGGTATTAAACATATTGTTTGGGTTGATAAAGATTTAATTATTCTCAGAGTTACACCGTCAGAAGATAGTAAATATATTATTAACGAAACTATTGATAGTCAACAAAATAATCCAAATTATACAAATTTAATTATTCCAATTTATAATGGAAATGCTATTGTTGGATTTATTTTTGCTGATGTAGATGCATCTGAGTTAATTTTATCCGTTCTTGCGGATTTTGAAGATAACTATATGGTGCAAGTGTTTAGTGAAGATTTAATTTTAGTATCATCGGATAATTGGGAAGAATCTAAATTAGATATTTCAACAGAAAGTGACATATCTATCAAAAATGATATTTTTACTATTATTTTAACACCAACAAAAGAACTAATATCTCAAAGTACACGCAATTCTACTTTAATTTTAATTTTGGGGATTGCTTTGTCAATTATGATTTCAACAATTTTGATTTTAGGTACAATTTCAAACAATAGATTAGAAGGTTTAGTTTCGGAAAAAACTCTTGAATTAAGTCAAACTATAGCTATACTAAAACACGAGAAAGATTTTGCACAAAATTATTTGAATATAGCTGCTGTCATGATAATAATACTTGACGCAAATGGAATAGTTAAATTAATGAATAAAAAGGGGTGTAGTATTATTGGTGTAGATGAAAATACAATAATTGGGAAAAATTGGATTGATCATTATGTACCAAAAGAAGCAAGACAAGAAATTAAATCTTTTTTTAATACTGTATTTGCCAAGGATGAAAAGATAATAGAAAAATATCAGAATAAAATAATAACAGCCAATGGTGAAGAACGATTTATTTCATGGCATAACTCAATTTTATATGATGTAGAGGGAAACGTTGAAGGCATTTTGAGTTCTGGAGAAGATATTACAGAGCAATATAAAAAACAAAAAGAAATCGAATTTTTAAGTTATCATGATTCATTAACAGGTTTATATAATAGACCATATTTTTTAGAAGCATTTAAAAAGTTAAATTTGTTAAAACAATATCCATTTGGAATTATGATGATAGATGTAAATGGTCTGAAATTATTAAATGATGCATTTGGGCATCTTGTTGGAGATTCTGCTTTAAAATTAATTGGAAAAATCCTTTTAGAAACTATAGATAACAAAAATGTTATTGCAAGATTAGGAGGGGATGAGTTTTTAATTTTATTGCCCAACACAACAAGTGATCAATTAAATGATATTAAACATGAATTAAAAGAAAAAATTAAAAAATATCCAATTAATAATATTGTTTTATCTTTAGCTATTGGTTTTGATGAAATAACTAAAGCGGCATCCAGTCTTGATGGAGCCCTTACCATTGCTGAAAATCACATGTATGCAGATAAAATTGCAGAAGGATCCAGTTCAAGACATAGAACTATTTCAGCGATTTGGGAAATGTTAACTGAGAAATTCGAAGTTGAAAGATTGCATTCAAAACTTGTTAGTAAATATTGTAAAAAAATGGGACAAGCACTAGATCTTAGGAATGATGAAATTATTGAATTAGAGCAAGCGGGTATGTTTCATGATATTGGCAAAATTTCAATACCAGATTCAATTTTAGCAAAACCAGGAAAATTAACAAGTGAAGAATATGAGATTATGAAGACACATTCTGAAATCGGATATAAAATATTGAGAGCTGCAGATGAGTATTCTGATTTAGCCATACACGCCCTGTATCACCATGAAAGATGGGATGGAAAAGGATACCCTAAAGGAATAAAAGAAGAAGAGATTCCATTGTTTTCGAGAATCATAGGAATTGTTGATGCTTATGAAGCAATGACATCTGTTAGGCCATATAAAGATAAAATGAGTGTTAAGGCCGCGACTCAAGAGATTATACGATGTTCAGGTTCTCAATTTGATCCTACATTAGCAAAGGTTTTTGTAGAAAAAGTCCTCAATACCAAATGGGAAGAGTAAATTAGATCTATTTAATATCAATATATTTATATATTGTGATATAATTGAATATGAAAAACTGTTTAATTATGTAGGTGCAATATATGAAAAAATTTATTAATAATAAAAAATCAATCATAGTAACTTTATTGCTAATTCTAACGATTAGCAATTTTAGTTTAGCATTTGCATATTGGGCAAGTAACATATCTGGTAGTCAAAGTAATTCAGATGCAATCACACAAATAGGCGAATGGGATTTTGAAGATGTAGCATTAGTGGTTGCAACCTTCCAAAGCGATCATGCAGTGGTTTTATCATTAACTGAAACAACTGTGACAGTATCAGATAAAACAGGTGTTGAAGCAGCACTAGCAGCATATGGGCTATTAAGTGATGATGCAAAAGCTCAATTAACATCAGAAGAAACACTTCTACTTAGCTTATTAAATCAAATCATAGCGCTTGAAAATAGTGAATTTTTAGACTTTGAATCAACTCCATATGATAATGGACTTACAGGAACAGTTGATATCAATGGTAGAACATGGTACGCAAATGATGTCTATATCGCAGGAGATGTAAGCTATGATGTATGGAATGATGTTAGATCATTGGCATTAAGATCTACAGCATATTTCGAATCACAAGATCTATTCATTAATGGTATTGATAAGATAACACTATATCATGGAGCCTTAAATTATAATGATGGAACAAACTTCCAATTTAAAGTTGAATATGAATTAGATTCAAATCCAGGTGTATGGGTAACCTTGCAAGATGGCGGGTCTGATTTACTCATCGATGTGATATCAGCAACACCATTAACATTTACAGAAATCAATGTTAATATTACTGAAGCATTAAACATAAGATTCACACCAATCATTGAAAGTACAGCAAATTATATAAACTTAGATGACATAACCATTTATGAACATGTCGTATCAGGTGCATTAGAAGCAACAACATTTAGAACTATTTATGCAGGAGCACTCGCACTAGATGTAGTAACTGTAGAAATAAGTGATAAAGCAACAGTCCAACAAGCACTAGCGGCATATGATTTATTAAGCATAGACGCACAAACTGAATTATCAGTAGAAAAAGCGTTACTAGATAGTTTATTAGTAGAAATTAATTTACAAGAAGATCTAGCAGAAGCAACAGCTTCAGTGGTTATCGCAGAAAATTCTAACTTACAAATAGATGTAGATAGCGCACAAATTTTAGTAACTGCTCTACCAAGTAGTGCAGAAAAGACAGCATTACAAAACAGACTTGATGATGTTCAAGATATCATAGATGCAGTAGCAGGATTCCAAAGTGACCACGCAGTAGCTCTAGCATTAAGCGTGGGAACTGTAACACCAAGTGATCAAACAATCGTGGAAGCAGCTCTAACTGCATATAACTTATTAAGCGCAGATGTAAAAGCTAAGTTGACTGTTGAAAAAGCATTACTTGATAGTCTGTTAATAGAAATTAATAATCAAATCCCAACTGCAACACAAGTAGCCGAATTCCAAAGTGATCACCAAGTAGTTTTAGCGTTAAGCGTGGGAACTGTAACACCAAGTGATCTAACAGGTGTTCAACTAGCTCTAGATGCATATGCATTATTAAGTGTAGATGCCAAAGCAGCTCTAACAACTGAAAAAGCATTACTTGATAGTTTATTAATAGAAATCAATTTACAAATAGCTGAAGCAGCAGTTATTATCGCAGAAGGATCTAATTTACAAGCAGATGTGAATAGCGCTCAAGTTTTAGTATCTGCTCTACCTGATGGCATTGATAAAACGAATCTTCAAGACAGACTTGATGATGTACAGAACATAATAGATGCTGTAGCAACCTTCCAAAGCGATCATGCAGTGGTTTTATCATTAACTGAAACAACTGTGACAGTATCAGATAAAACAGGTGTTGAAGCAGCACTAGCAGCATATGGGCTATTAAGTGATGATGCAAAAGCTCAATTAACATCAGAAGAAACACTTCTACTTAGCTTATTAAATCAAATCATAGCGCTTGAAAATAGTGAATTCTTAGACTTTGAATCAACTCCATATGATAATGGACTTACAGGAACAGTTGATATCAATGGTAGAACATGGTACGCAAATGATGTCTATATCGCAGGAGATGTAAGCTATGATGTATGGAATGATGTTAGATCATTGGCATTAAGATCTACAGCATATTTCGAATCACAAGATCTATTCATTAATGGTATTGATAAGATAACACTATATCATGGAGCCTTAAATTATAATGATGGAACAAATTTCCAATTTAAAGTTGAATATGAATTAGATTCAAATCCAGGTGTGTGGGTAACCTTGCAAGATGGCGGGTCTGATTTACTCATCGATGTGATATCAGCAACACCATTAACATTTACAGAAATCAATGTTAATATTACTGAAGCATTAAACATCAGATTCACACCAATCATTGAAAGTACAGCAAATTATATAAACTTAGATGACATAACCATTTATGAACATGTCGTATCAGGTGCATTAGAAGCAACAACATTTAGAACTATTTATGCAGGAGCACTCGCACTAGATGTAGTAACTGTAGAAATAAGTGATAAAGCAACAGTCCAACAAGCACTAGCGGCATATGATTTATTAAGCATAGACGCACAAACTGAATTATCAGTAGAAAAAGCGTTACTAGATAGTTTATTAGTAGAAATCAATTTACAAGAAGATCTAGCAGAAGCAACAGCTTCAGTGGTTATCGCAGAAAATTCTAACTTACAAATAGATGTAGATAGCGCACAAATTTTAGTAACTGCTCTACCAAGTAGTGCAGAAAAGACAGCATTACAAATCAGACTTGATGATGTTCAAGATATCATAGATGCAGTAGCAGGATTCCAAAGTGATCACGCTATCGCGTTAGCATTAAGCGTGGGAACTGTAACACCAAGTGATCAAACAATCGTGGAAGCAGCTCTAACTGCATATAATTTATTAAGTGCAGATGTAAAAGCAGAGTTGACAGATGAAAAAGCATTACTTGATAGTCTGTTAATAGAAATTAATAATCAAATCCCAACTGCAACACAAGTAGCCGAATTCCAAAGTGATCACCAAGTAGTTTTAGCGTTAAGCGTAGGAACTGTAACACCAAGTGATCTAACAGGTGCTCAACTAGCTCTAGATGCATATGCATTATTAAGTGTAGATGCAAAAGCAGCTTTAACAACTGAAAAAGCATTACTTGATAGTTTATTGGTAGATATCAATTTACAAATAGCTGAAGCAGCAGTCATTATCGCAGAAGGATCTAATTTACAAGCAGATGTGAATAGCGCTCAAGTTTTAGTAACTGCACTACCAAGTAGCACAGAAAAGACAGCATTACAAGTGAGATTAGATGATGTTCAAAATATCGTTAACATTCAAGCAGCTAATGCAGTTGATAGTTTAATCACAGCTCTACCAAGCTTAGGAGCAGTTGCTATCACTGATCAAACTCAAATAGTAGCAGCAAGAACTGCTTATAATGCATTAACTGCTATACAAAAAGCATTAGTAGTCAATGAAGCATTATTAACGTCAATAGAAGCTGACTTAGCCAATCTTATAGTTGCCAATGCAGCTGTAGTTGTCGCAGAAACATCTAATTTACAAGCAGATGTGAATAGCGCACAAGTTTTAGTCACTGCATTAACTAATGGCACATCTAAAACAGCACTTCAAAATAGACTTAATACAGTACAAGGTGTTATTGATGTAGAAGCAGCTAGAGTATTAATAATAAATTACTTTAGTTCTAATATAATTACAGTATCTAAATTGAATAACGCTACAGCAATAAAAGAAGCCGCATTTAGTGCAGCTGCAAATAATGTTGTATCGGGTTTAAATGTAATTATTTCTATTACAGGTACTAATGAAGTCGATAGAAGAAATACCACATATACAATAAATATCATCAAAAATGGTGTAAGTGTAACCATTAATGTAGATGTTGACTTTACTAGATAAACAAACCTAATATTAATACATAAATAAAATACCACTTAGAGAATTTCTCTAAGTGGTATTTTTATTTTATTTAACTTGGATCACTTACGACAAATGAGAATGTTACTGTAGAATAATCATAAGTGAAAACTGCGAAGTAATATGTTTGATCTGCAAAAAAGTAATAGTCGTCCATATAGAAATTCCAATTCGTTCCTTCATCATCAGCTTGATCTAAAAAATCAAAAGTTGAGTTATAAAGGTCTAAAACAGGATCAATAGAATCATCTGGGCATGTGCTATAAATATCATAATAACCTGAAGTTGTTGGTTCAAAGATATAATAAATAATTTTCCCTTGCATAATGGTTGTTTCTATTGTTTGTCCAGCCGAAACTGGGATTGCGGTATCAAATGAAGAAGTAGCAGGATCTGGTTCACCTTCATCATAAGGTGTTATGATGAATGAAAAAGGTGTTAAATAATCAGAATCATCTGTAATAAGTAAGTAATACGTATGTCCAGCTTCTAAGAAAAAATCATCGGCATAGAAATTGTTATTGTCAGCTTCATTATCAAATTCACCCAAAACACCTATTGAGTCCTCTATGATAAGTAAGGAAGGATCATTATAATATCCGCCATAACTATAAATATCATATTGCCCATCTACTTCAGGAATAAATGAATAAATATTGGCATCAAAGAAAATATCAAATATAACGTCATAAGATTCACCTAATATAACTGGTACTGCTTGATTTTCTAGAGTTTTAGGCTCACTATTAAAACTTCTAATTTCTAATGTAAATGGGACGTTAGATGCACCACGAATACCAATATAGTAAGTTTCTCCCTCAATGAAATAAAATTCAAACATACAGCTATAAACTTTGCTGTCATGATATTCAAACATTGTCATATCCATCGGATAACCATAAACATCATAAATAACTAATTCAGGAGTATAACTATTTTGAGAGTAATAACCAAATATACGGTGAGAAACACTTTCTCCAGCAACAAACTCGTAATATTGTTCTTCAAAATCATTCATGTAAAGCATTTGTTTTTCTCCTTCAAAAATAGGTATTGAATTATCAAATGTTATACCATTGTTATTTGAATTTGAATTAAAGAGTTCATCAATTAGCAATACTATTGCGTCAATTCTTTCTTGTTGCTCAGGAGTTAAATCTGATAAATCCCAAGTTGACATAGCTTGGATTTCGTCAATATAGAATTCAACATCTTCAACGACTAAAGCTTTCGCATCATTAACTTCAGATATTGTCATATCTTCTAATAGAAGAATATCAGATTGTTTTAAGATATCATCAAAAATGATATCAATAGAATCCATAATCAAAGTTTCATTAGCTGGAGTTAAAGTTGCAGTTAACACATCTAATAAAGGAGTTAACATTATAGATGCATCATCCCCAATTAGACCTGAAACATCAATATCATCAAGGTTATTGATAAATGCTTTTTCAAGTACAATAGCATTTGCAAGAAGTTCAGCTATATATGGAGATATATCATCATAAATAGTTTCGTAATCAACATCTTGAACAGCATACATTACAAACATCATAGGTAATGGAATCTTCATAAAGTTCAGCAATGTTTGGAAAGCAGCTTGATCAAGTTCATCTGTCACTACACTATTTAATGAAATTGCATCACTGAAGATATCTTCAATAAGCGCAGCAAGTTCTGCTGCTTCAAATTCTTCAGCTTCATTTAGTGTGAGGATATTCATAATGAGTGATGCTTCAGAGTCCATAAATTCTGCAAATGCATTAAGTCCTATTTCTTCTATAATGTCTTTAGCAGCTATAATCGTATCATATTCACCTTTAAATTCATTAAGCATTGCGATGACGTCAGTTTTTTGTTCCGCAGGAACATTAACATCATTTTCAATTTGTGAAATGATATTATCAATTACAATACCATATAATGCTTCTGCAGAATCATCCTGCATAAGCGTATCGAACATATCAAATTTCGCACTATTAGTTGTTTTAAAATCATCAATATAAGTTGCAATATATAAAATCAAATCTATTGACGCTTTAGGATCTGTTTCACTATAATAACTATCCCAAATTGGATTATATACTTCAACAGTCATATTTTCAACAAGCGTTTTTAGTTCGTTAATCATTGTCAATGTAATATCATCTAACATAGATAGAACTAAATCAAACTCTAAATGATTAACTTCAGCTAAATAAGAAGCGTGTTCATTATAGCTTGCCATGTTTTCACCAGTGATAGCTCCAGCTACATAGAATAAGGTTGTGTATAAAATGGTGAAATCATCTATTGATGGAAGATTGTCTTTTAGAATAGTAACCATCTCATCTTTAATTAAGAAAATTTCAGCATTTGTAATCTCTTGACTAGTAATTGAACCATCTATAGTTGTAATTACATTTGCAGGTATTGAATTTTTTACAGTCATAAGGAAATCTAGAACCATTTCTAAAGATTGGATAACAAGTTCTTCATTATCTGTAAAGGCATCAAGAAATTCTTGATCTATATCGCCATCCATACCAACCAATGCAACATTATATAACACATATGCAGTTGCATAAGGTGTCATATTATATGTTTCAAACATTTCCATTTCATCCATTAAATCATCCAAAGATTCTATATCGTTTGATTGAGTCATGTTCATGAAATCACTAAAGAATCCTATAGCGTTTGCTTCAGTCATTCTAACATTAGCAGAAGCATCAGCATATGCTTGGGCTATTTCCAATGCTCTAAGATAATTTTCATAATCCCATTCATTTGAGAAATCAGACTGAATTAGCCCAGGTTCGTAAGTCAAATCAAAGTCTTCAATAATTGCTGAAACGATTGTTGCTGGATTAGCAAGAATTACCACTGTGTAGGTTAATACTGTCGAAGGAAGTGAAAAACTCTCTCCTTTGACCGCTACTACAGAAATCATATGTTCTCCAACACTCATTGGCTCATTTAGTAAGTTGAACGAAGTGCCATCAACTTCAATACTAAGAGAATCAATATAGACAAGATAGGAATCCGCATCTTCAACAGCATCCCAACTTAAAATGTCTCCATTGATTGCAACATTTGCTGGTACTTCAATGGTCAAATCAGGCGTCTTATCTCCACAAGAGACAAGCATAAAAACAGAGACTAGTAAAATCATAATCTGTAAAAATTTCTTCATATTATTCCTCCTAAAAATAAATATGAGTCTTTTTCAAAATAATAGAGTATAAATATAATTCTTCTAAAATCATTTTGAATGTATCTAATTTAAAGCAATTGACTAGATGTATAAATATTATTTTAATTATACATCTATTTTATTGTTTAATCAATTGCTCATTATCTTTAAATATAATGTATTCAATAAAATTTAAAACACACACAGATATTATTACACATGATTTTCACATAATCTTGGCTTATATAAAAGTTCATTAAAAGTTCACAAAGATTAACTAGAATAGAGGCATAACATTAGGAGGTAAAAGACATGTTACAATTAAAAAACATTAAAAAAGATTATGTGGTCGCAGGATTACCGATACCTGCATTAAGTGGTATTACACTAGAATTTCAAAAAAATGAATTTGTTTCTATATTAGGAGCTTCTGGCAGTGGTAAAACAACTTTACTAAATATCATAGGTGGATTAGATCGATATACAAGTGGTGATCTGTTAGTTGAAGGTAAATCAACTAAAGAGTTTTCAAATAATGATTGGGATGCATATAGAAATGCAACCATCGGATTTGTCTTTCAGACGTATAATTTAATTTCTCATTTATCAGTATTAGATAATGTTGAAATGGCTTTAAGATTATCTGGAGTTTCATCAAAAGAAAGAAAAGAAAGAGCAACTAAAGTTTTAGTAGAAGTTGGGTTGGCGGATCACATTCATAAAAAACCTAATCAACTATCTGGTGGTCAAATGCAGCGTGTTGCTATTGCAAGAGCACTTGTGAATAATCCTAAGATTTTATTAGCTGATGAACCATCGGGTGCTTTAGATAGCAAAACAAGCATTCAAATTTTAAAGCTTATCAAAGATATTTCAAAAGATAGATTAGTTATTATGGTTACTCACAATACAGAACTAGCACAAAATTTTTCAGATCGTATTGTACAACTTGTTGATGGAAGGGTCGTTGAAGATAGTAGACCGGTCCATATTAAAAAAGAAAACTTAAATCAAAGTAAACTTTTAAATAAAAAAACATCAATGAGCTATATGACAGCACTAAAGACAAGTTTTAAAAATTTGCTAACGAAAAAAGGTAGAACATTGATTACTGCCGTTGCAGGAAGCATTGGTATTATTGGTATCGCCTTAGTTTTATCTATATCATCAGGTATGACAAACTATGTAGATGATATGCAAAGTGACACATTAGCAGGATTCCCATTAACTATATCTAGTGTAGTATCTACTGATGCTTTTGCTGATCCAGCACAAAGAATGGGTGATTTAACAAGTATAGATGGATCATTTACTGACGAACCAATTATTTATTCATACGATGAAGAAAACAATACGACACTACATACAAATATTGTCACAGACGATTTTTTAGATTACCTAAATCAAATGGATTCAGAATTGTATAATTCAATTTCATATACAAGAGCAATTTCTTTAAATATCGTTGCTGAAACAAGTGCAGGTGGATATACTAAGGTAGTTTCAAGCCAGTCAAATAATCCTTTTACAAGCGCTGGGACAGTATTAAATGAAATACCTAATAGTCCAGAATTTATTCAATCACAATATGATATTTTAGATGGAGTGTATCCAACAGCATATAATGAGCTTGTTTTAATAGTCGATTCACAAAATCAAATTGATGTAAGTGTCTTAGAATCACTAGGTATATCTATTGAAGAGGATTATACATTTTCAGATTTTATTGGAAAAACATTTAAAGTGATTCCAAATGATTTATATTATACATCATCTGGTAGCACATATATACCAGAAACAAATTATGATATGTTATATAATAGTACAGAGGCTATAACCATTAGTATTGTAGGTATATTGCGTGTTAGCGAAGATGCATCAACTGAATTATTATCTTCTGGTATTGGATACACAACATTTTTAACAGATTATATGATTGATATCAATTTGACATCTGATATTGTTGTGGCTCAAGAAGCATCTAAAACACTTAATGTTTTAACTGGGCAACCTTTTAATACACAATTGACATATGATATCGTTATGCGTACGATTGGTGGAGATTCAGCACCTACAGGTGTTCAAATTTATCCTGTTTCATTTGATTCAAAGGATTTAATAAAAGATTATTTAGATGCATATAATGTTGGATTAGATGAGGTGGACTCAATCATTTATACAGATTTAGCTGAAACAATCTCATCAACGATTTCAACATTGATTTCAACAATTACGATTATCCTTGCAGCATTTGCTGGTATTTCATTGGTTGTTTCTTCAATTATGATAGGCATAATCACATATGTTTCAGTCATAGAAAGAACTAAAGAAATTGGAATCATGAGAAGTTTAGGTGCACGTAAAAAAGATATTTCAAGAATATTTAATGCGGAAACTGTTTTGATTGGTTTTACATCAGGTGTTTTAGGAGTTTTAATCGCAATGGTTTTAAATATTCCATTAAATATGATCATTAATGGATTGATAGGCGTCACAGGGTTTTCAACACTTACGCTAACAAGTTCGTTAAGTCTAATTGTCTTAAGTACAATCTTAACATTAGTTGCAGGTTTAATTCCTAGTGGAATTGCAGCTAGAAAAGATCCTGTTGTTGCATTACGTACTGAATAGGTATGACGTTTAAGTGTTATAATATAAATATAAATAAAAAGGAGGATTCTTATGATAAAAATACTTATAGTTGATGATGAATATAATATTAGAAAACTCTTTACTAAATATTTAACAAATCAAGGATATAAAGCAATAGAAGCAGAGGATGGCCAAAAGGCCATCCAAATCTTTGAGAATGAACACATAGATTTGCTTATTACCGATGTAATGATGCCTTTAATGGATGGTATTACTTTGACTCATAAGATTAGAACTTCATATCCTGAATTACCTATATTAATGTTAACAGCATTAGACAGTTTCGAAGATAAAGAAAAAGGATTTATTAGTGGTGTAGATGATTATATGGTCAAACCTGTAGATCTTAATGAAATGTTGTTAAGAATTAAAGCATTACTAAGAAGATATCAAATCTTAAGTTCTAATAAAATAGAACTTAAAAATTTTATACTTGATAATCAATCTGGAGAATGCATATTAAATGGTAAACCCATAGAATTAACTAGAAAAGAATTTTCGCTATTGTTTAAATTATTAGCATCACCTAATAAAATTTTTACAAGAGAACAGTTGATGAATGAAATATGGGGATATGATTCCGAAAGTTATGACCGAACAATAGATACACATGTTAAAAGACTAAGGGAGCATATAACAACTGATGAATATGAAATCATAACAGTAAGAGGATTAGGATATAAGGCGGTGTTAACATGAAAAAATTATCTGCTAAAATTATTATTATAATCATTATCGTATTTGGAGTATCAACTATAATTCCAAGGATTATATTGACAAGTATGGGAGATTTTCCTGAACAAGAATTTTTTTCATCACCTTTGTTTCTAGTTGGCATGTTTGTTACAGCATTTCTCACTTTAAGTTTATTTGGATTGGCTATTAAATATGTAATCATAGATAGAATTAGATCTTTAAGTTTAGCAACAAAACAAATTGCTCTAGGTAATTTTGAGCTCAATATTAAATCAAAAGGTAATGATGAACTTACTAGTCTTACACAAGATTTTAATAAAATGGCTCAAGAATTAAGAGCAAATGAATATTTAAATAAAGAGTTTGTTAGAAATTTCTCTCATGAGTTTAAAACACCCATTAGTGCAATTAAAGGGTATGCAGAGTTAATTTCATCAGGTGATTTAACAGATAAAGAGATTGTTGAGTATTCTAAAATTATTGCTAGTGAATCTACTAGACTAACTCACCTTTCGAAAAGTCTATTACAACTATCAATTCTTGATAGCACTTCAATTGTTAAAGCAAACGAAAAGTTTAATATGTCAGAACAAATTAGATCTGTCATACAGATGCTTCAATTGATGTGGGAAGAAAAAGGACTAGAGTTAAATTTAGATATTCAAGAAATATATACAACCACAAATAAAGAATTGACATACCAAATATGGAAAAATATCATTGAAAACGCGATTAATTATTCCCAGAAGAATCAAAAATTAGATATAACTGTCAAACAAGAAGAAAAGCAAATTATTTTTGAAATAACAAATTATGGATTAGGTATTTCTTTAGAAGATCAAAAACATATTTATGAGCTTTTTTATGTAGTAGAAAAATCACGTCATCAGACAAGTAGTGGTATTGGTCTAGCCATAACTAAAAAGATAATTGATAAGCTTAATGGTGATATACACATAGATAGTCAAGAAAACGAATATACTACATTTAAAGTATCGTTACCTATATAAGAAGACCTATTGAATTAAAAGAGTTTAAAACAGAATTAATCAAAGCTAGAAAACATATTTCAAAATAAAAAACCTCACACTAGATTATCTAGTTGTGAGGTTATTATCTATTGCAGCTTAAAGTCAAAAGACATTTGTAAGTAAAAATGTTACAATGTTTACGTAGTTATAAAGAAAGAAATGTGAGGATATAATATGGATCTCGAACAATTATACAGAAAATGGTTGGTAAATTGGCAACCTAAACATGCAAATGTGAATTTTAAAAAAAATTCATGGCAAGAAACAACATTACTAGCTTATATGAATGTCATCAAGAATGTTGTAAATGATTTAAAAATAGAAGATCCATCAATAAAACAAAATTTATTTGATTATAGCGATCCAAAAAAATATACGATTGCATATCATAAAATCATAAATCATTCGAATTTTAAAAGTCTGCAATATTATCCGTTAGCAAAAAAATCATTAAAAAGATATCTTGATTTTCTATATGATTTGAAATAAAAAACATGTTTAAATCATTTAACTAAGAAGAAATATAAGTGGTTTCAAAAGAAATGAACATTGGAAAATATATTGATATGACAATAATTAAAAAAACACATATTTGAAGAAAATATTACAAAATTCAAGATTAAATGAATTTTAATCAGTAAATTAACGATTATAATGTCGATTTATCTAATATAGTGCTCGAATAGTTGGTTTTTAACTACTTATGGTGTATACTAATAAAGGTGAAGCTAGAAATGGCAATAAATCACAATAAAAAGAAAAAAGGAGTAATTTAACATGACAGGAACAGTAAAATGGTTTAATTCTGATAAGGGATATGGATTTATCTCTACAGAAGAAGGCAAAGATGTATTTGTACACTTTAGCGCAATTCAAACTGAAGGATTCAAATCACTTGAAGAAGGCGACAAAGTAGAATTTGACGTTACAGACAGCGATCGCGGCGAAACAGCAGCAAACGTTGTTAAACTATAATTTTCAATGAGTCTATAAAAAAAGGGTTCTCTAGAAATAGAGAGTCTCTTTTTTTTATTTTTTCAACTAATGAAATATTCTATGTAGTATCTATATAGATAGGGTATCCATTTTTATATTGTAGTATTATATTATTAAAGGTATAATTCAAGTATAAAAGTAAAATAAAAAGGGAGATTAATATGAAATTTTACATTAAACAAAAAGTGGTTACACTAAAAGATAAATTTAAAATAACTGATGAAGCTCAAAATCCTATTTATGAAGTAAAAGGTAAATTTATGAGCATAACAAATAAACTTGAATTACTTGATATAAATGGAAATGTTTTATATCGCTCTAATAGAAAAGTATTGGCTTTGTTAGCTAAATACTTCATTTACAACAAAAGTGGTGAAGAAGTTGCAACTATTAAGAGAAAATTTAGTCTTAGACCTAAATTTGATTTATCAATTCTAGGTAAAGAAATGGAATTAGAAGGAAGTCTATTTGCACATTCTTTTAATATCATTGACCATGGTCAAAGTGTTGCTTCAATTCATAAAAAAATCATTTCTTGGGGCGATGCTTATGAGATAGATATTGATGACAAAGAAAATATTGAGTTATTTTTATTTGTTATTATTATATTAGATCAAGTAATACACGAGAAAAAACGATAAAATTGAATAAGGTGAGATTAATGAAGAACAAAGAAACTAAAGTTAAAGTTATTATTTCTGTTGTATTTACTGTACTTGTACTTGGGTTCACAGGATTTTTGCTTCTTAGATCTTTTAAAGGTTCCGATTTTGTTATTGATGAAGAACTTAGTCAATTAGAAATTAGTGGTGGATTATATGGAAAAACAATTGAAATCGATGACTCTGTTATTATATCTATGGTTGATCCTATTGAAATTACAAGAAGAACTAATGGTTCATCAATTGGAAATGTGAAATCTGGTAGTTTTACATTAGTTGGAGACGTTCCAGTTTATTTAAATTTAGGAAATAGCACACATGATTGGATCGCCATCATTGATGGAGAAGATAGATATTATATAAATCTGAAGGATGAACAAGAAACTATTGATTTATATAATGATTTATTAGATTTACAAGATTAAATTTTAAGTTTTCAAAAAATAAGGAGTTGAATATGAAAAAGATATTACTAGCTTTGCTTAGTATTATAAGTTTCATCACACTAACAAATTGTGGCTCAGTATTTCGTGTGTTTAATGATGAAGATTTAGATGTGATGGCTCAATCAGATTACGGATTTACATCTGTGTTATTCTTTAAGATTGTTGATTCTGAAACTGCAATAGAACTTACAGGAGATTCGTATAACAATAGTGGAGTTATTTATGGGGTTAAAGATGATGCATACGCAATGATATTTATGCCAAAACTTGCTTCAAAAGAAGAATTCTTGATTGATTACGAACCTATCTATGATGTTGTTGAGATATATCAGATGCTCAATGTATTAGAAAATGAAACTGGGGATTTATTATTTAATGACCCTTCAGGAGATTATGGAGGACTAAGCATTAGTGTGACGCCATATGAATCTATAGCAAATGCTTTTCCTAGTCTTGTCTTTGATAGTCCTATATTCTTTATTATAACAACTGATCAAATGGTGTTTAATGTTGGTAGAATTGAAAATAACTATGTTGTTTTTGATCAAGATTTAAAAAAACTTAATTAAATATATGAAATAAAGATAAAAGTCACATCTCTAAAGAGTGCGACTTTTTTTCTTTCTTATAAATTGGTGATAAAAAATCTGTATGTGAGTGCTCATAGGTTAATATCTTTGACTGGATTTATCTTGGCTGATTTGATAGAAATCATATTGTCTAGCTTTTGTAATCGGATCTTGATTTGGATCTGATGCTGAGACTGCTAAATATAATACTTCACCAATTTTTTGAGCTACCTTTTTAAAACTTTTTCTCATATCTTTATACCTCCGTCATTTTTTTGTAATCGTTTGATGCCATGAATAATTCATTTTGTCTAGACTCTTGAATATTTAATACAGATGAAACTTGATGTAATATATAACCTAATGCTGATATAATTTTATTTGTTCTCATTGGTTTTCCTCCTTGATTAATAATTTTATTAATTTTATTTATAATATGCTTTGAATTTATTGATTTATTTAATTTACACTTTGATTATATAAAATAAAAATTCATTTGTCAACACTTTTTACACTTTTTTATTAATATTGTTAATTTTTATATTAATATTATTGATTATTTAACTAAATTATCTTATTTTTATCAATATTTATATTGTTTTTGTTATTTTTAACAAAAATTTAGAGGATGTCAGATGGTAAGCTGCAAATATATTTATACTTTTTATAACTTAAAACTTTTTCACTTACATAGTTTCACGCATTCTATGTAGTATTCAATTATTCGTGATATCATATATTTAATAAAAGAGGTGACTTTATGGACCATGTACTTATTTTTATACTGCTTGGAATTGGTTTTTTATCTTTTGTTCCAGTCATCAGTTTAAATAAAAATGGAGAAAATAAGAAATATGGATGTTTAAAATATTTAATTAATCTTGGATTTTTCTGGACAATACTCATCTTGTTAGAAAGATTGTCTGGAAATATGACAGTAGTCTATATTACTCATATTTTAGGATATCCAATTAAATTCCTATTGGTTTCCTTTATGGTATGTACTATATTTAACTATATTGAAAAACCAATGCCCAAACTTATTGTGTTTATTTTAGGATTAATTACAGTTGTTGAAGTTATTTTAGCTGTTACTAATATAGATAATCAATTCTTAATCCAAATTATTCCATCACAAATGAATAGTTTTACTGATCTATATGCTGCTGAAAAAGGATCGTTGTTTATTTATCATTTAATAATTAGTTATCTTGTGTTAGTTATTGGAATTGGATATTTATTCTATTTTCTTTCTAAGCATAAAGGAGTAAGACAATATAAATCAATTACACAGACAATGGCGATAAGCATTGTTATCGTATTGTTATTCAATTTATCTCAACTTTTATTCATTCAAATTAATGCTGATTTGACATATATATCATTGGTAGTGGTCTCCTATGCCCTTTATCGTATTATCTATATGAAAGATATGGTATTTAATATTAGAACGTCAGGAAGAAGCGAAATTCTTTCAAATATGCGTGAAATGTATATCATTACCGATTCAAACTATCATGTAATTGAAATAAGTAATTTGTTAATTACTAAATATAATATTGATGAAGCAGAATATACAGGTAAAATATTAGATAAATTAATCAAGAAATTAGAAGAGTATATATCATTTTATAAAGAATATACAGCTGAAACAGAAGCTGATTCTAATAAAGATCATTTTCACTTACGAGATAAAAAGTTTAAATTGTTAGGAATGAACGATTATGGATATATCATATTGCTTTATGATGAAACAAAAGTTTTTGGGCTATTACGTGATTTAAATAGACTCAGTAATTTTGATAATATGACAGGTCTAAATAACCGTAATTATATTGAAAACAAACTTAACAAACTTGAAGAAGAAATAGATTTAGGTATCATTTCATTAGATTTAAATGGACTTAAAGTAAATAATGATTATTTAGGGCACGAAAGAGGAGATTTTCTTCTAAAATCATTAGCTAATAAAATAAAAACAGTTATGTCTGATTATGATAATAAGGATATTGCAAGAATAGGCGGAGATGAGTTTGTTATTGTGCTTTATCATACTGATGAAAAAACATTACAAAAAATTAAAAGTAATATTTTAAAAGCTTGTGATGATCCAGACTTAGAGAAATTTGTAAGTGTTTCAATAGGTACTGCATTTTCTAGAAAAGATACAAATGTTTTCCAATTGCTTCAAGAAGCTGATGCAAGTATGTATGAGATGAAGAAAACAACAAGTAAAGCATATTCAGAAAGTATTGTTGAATATGTTAAGAAGAAAGATAAATTTATTAGATAACTATTATAGTTTTTAAGAGGTAAATATAATGATACAAACAAGTCGTTTAATAATAGAATATGCACAAACAGAAGACTTAGATGATATTTATGAATATGTATCAAATAAAGAAGTCATGAAATATGAGCGTGAAGATTTCCCAACAAAAGCTAAATATGAAGAACTCTTAAATTATTTTATTGAACATAAGCTTTTATATGTGATTCGATTAAAAGATTTACCTAAAGTCATCGGGCATATCTTTTTAGGCAAAACCAATCCAGCAATCAATAATGAATACAATATAGGATATATCTTAAATCCTCTTTTTCATAACAAAGGGTATTGTTCAGAAGCTAGCAAAGCAATTATAAACTATGCGTTTTTAGAATTGCACGCAAATCGAGTTCGAGCTGCATGCAATCCCGAAAACATTCCTTCATGGAAAGTTATGGAGAAAATAGGTTTGAAAAAAGAAGGGTATTTTAAAAAGAGATTTTTTATGAAAAATGATGAATTTGGTCATCCTATATATACTGATCAAGTGATGTATGGGATACATTGTTCAGATTGGCATATAGAAAAAAATAAATAATTATATTATAGAGAATTTAGAGAAATCTAAATTCTTTTTATTATATTATTATTAAACAAATAGCTAATAATGATTTCATTCAATGAGAAAATGTAGTATAATTATAAAAATGGTAATTAGTAAGAATCATAAAAAATAAAGGTATAATTATTAATTAGTGATATAATTTTTTTAGATATATTTGATAGATGGGAGTTGAAATTTGACAATGAAACAACGTATAGAACATAAAGCGGTAACTTTAGTTGAATTATTAGCTGTCGTTGTTATTTTAGGTATTATTGCTAGCATTGGAATTTTAGTTATTGGAAATCTTATTTCTAATACTAGAACAAAAGCATATAGAGAAACTGTAGCATCGTTAAATACAGCTACTGAAAATTATATATTATGGGAACAAATCACTACAGAAGATGTCTTTGACGGATTAGAAACTAATAGTGATAGAATATCTATTCTTTTCTCAGAAGGATATATTTCAGAAGTGACGCAACCAAACACACCGTATTCTTTTGTATGGGATATTCCTACTCAAACGTGGGTTTTATCCTCAGAGGAAATTATTGTTATAGGTTCACCCGAGATAAATTATAATTTTGAAGAAGATTCACTTACCGCCGTTATAGAGCAAGGTGGGGTCATTACAACTGGAACATTTAGGGATAATGGAACTAGTATTTCTACATCATATGGCCTATTGTTTATAGACAATAATAAATCAAATTATACAGTAACGGTTAATGCAGAATTAGATGATAATACCTATGGTGGATATGGTATCTTTTTTGAAACATTGTTAGATGATAATAATAAAGACACAGGTTTTATACTACAAGTAGATCGTGGATATTCAAGCGGAGAAATAATTATCAGACCTAGAACGGACGGAAAAGAACAAAACCCTATTTATAGATATCCTATAGGATTTGATGCGAATGGTGATTTTGTGGTGTCTGGAGGTACGAAGAATAACTCAAATCCTTGGTGGTCAGAAGCACATGATATCAAATTGGTAGTTGGAGATATTACTGATGCCACATATAATAAGCAAATATCAGTATATATTGACGACGTATTTGTTTTTTCTAAAAAATTCACATCTGCAATTACACCTAGTAACGTGAATGGAAATCAAACTGGATTAAGAGTATGGGCATTAGAAACAATTTTCTATAGTTTCCAAGTAAATTAAAAATACTAATAAAATGATCAAAGGACGCCTTAAATTTAAGGTGTTCTTTTTATGATGCAAATACGCATTACTATATTTTGTGCTTAGAATAATGTTATAATGGTTATAACGTTAATTAATTGATTAATTCATATACTAATAAAAAAAGGAGTGATTATATGTATACAGCAAATCCAAAAAGATATGAAAAAATGAAATATAATAGAGTAGGTAAAAGTGGTTTATTATTACCTCAATTATCACTTGGTTTCTGGCAAAACTTTGGTGAAGAAAAACCATTCGAAGAAGTTAAAGAAATTGTTTTAGCTGCTTTTGATCATGGGATTACACATTTTGATTTAGCAAATAACTATGGTAGACCATGGGGAAGTGCTGAAAGCAATTTAGGCAAAATTTTAGCAAATGAATTAAAACCATATCGTGATGAATTAGTCATTTCGACAAAAGCAGGTTACTATATGTGGGCTGGTCCTTATGGAGATATGGGAAGTAGAAAGTATTTATTTTCTTCACTTAATCAATCTTTAAAAAGATTAAACTTAGAATACGTTGATATATTTTATCATCACCGTCCTGATTATGATACACCACTAGAAGAAACAATGAAAGCTCTAGCTGATATTGTACATATGGGTAAAGCGCTTTATGTAGGGATTAGCAACTATCCTGCAGTGAGAGCTTTAGAAGCTAAAAAGTTACTTAAAGAGTATGGTGTGGACTTATTGATTCATCAACCCAAATTCTCTATGTTAAATCGATGGATTCAAGATGAAGGATTAGTTGATGCGATGGTTAAAGAAGGCGTTGGGATTATTCCATTTAGCATTTTATCACAAGGGTTATTAACCACAAAATATCTAAATGAGATTCCAAAAGATTCTCGCGCTGGAGATAAAGATAATCCATTCTTAAATGAAAGTCACATTACTAAAGAAGTGCTAGAGAAAGTGATAAAGTTAAATGAACTTGCCATTGAGAGAGGACAAACACTTGCGGAAATGGCAGTGAGTTGGACATGTCAATCAAGAGGGATTTCTAGTGTTTTATTAGGAGTTAGTAAGATGTCTCAATTATTAAGTAATTTAAAAGCATTAGATCACTTAGAATTTAGTAAAGAAGAATTAGCAAAAATAGAGAGTATTGTTAGATAATTAAATTCATATAAAAACAATAAAAAAAACTATAACATCAATTGTTATAGTTTTTTTATCTTTTATATTCAAACCTATCTCACTTTTTTTCTTTTGTACATTTTACTATCAGCAACTCCTAAGAGAGTATCTAGAGTTTCTCCATCTTTTTTATAAGTCGAGTATCCTATACTTACGCCCTTGAAATTAAGTTCAGGATTGAAGTTTTGTACAATTTTAGATTTCAGTTCATCTATATTAACATTAACATCTTCTGTAATACAAACAAATTCATCTCCAGCAATTCTATAAAATTTACTTTCTTTGCTTATGCTTTTTATAACAGCGGAAGAAAAGTATTGTAAATATTTATCACCCACTAAATGACCATAGGTATCATTAACACTCTTTAAACCATCTAAGTCCATATAGATACAATGAAAAGGTATGTGTTGCTCAATAAGTTGATTTGTATTTGTAAATAAGGAAAATCGGTTTTCAAGTTTTGTCAATGAATCTGTAAAAGCGAGTTTGTTTAAACTTATGACTGTTTTTGATTTATTAATAAAATCACGCAATAGTGTATACACAGAAATATTTGCAATTTCTAATAAAAGTAATGTAATTATAATAACAATATCACCACTAATAAAGTATCCAAATATAATTGACATTGAAAATAATATGGTTGCTAAAACCATTAGTAATTTTGTTGTATCGTTAGAAATACCTTCAATGATAACTTTATATGTTTTTTGTGCAAATATTTTAATGAGTGGAAATGCAATTGCTAAAAGTATTGTATGAAAGACTATAGGTAAGATTATTAGTTTTGCGTCAATTATATTTGCTAAAGAAAGAGAAATATTTGAAATGATCATAGTTTGTGTCCAACTAAAAAACATGATCGTAGTCATTTTAAATACAGATTCTTTATAAAGTAATATTAATGGAATAATAAATGTAAATCCAGCAATTAAATGATAATAACGAGATGAATCATCTGGGTTTAATACAAAATAAAAAAGAACCGAAAGGAAAGTGAAAAGAATAAGTGATATCACTGTAGTTTTTATTTTATATTTTCTTGTTGCAAGTAATCCCGTAATGATCAAGTTTACCAATAGAATTTCTAATTGAAGAACTAGATTTATATACATATACTGTTTACTCCATTCTAAGAGGCTTATGTTTCATTATAACACAAAAACAAAGAGCGACAGACTATATTTTTTGTCCACTCATATATATTTATTTTAATAAAGAAAGTGAGGCATATCGCAGTAATTAAGAAATATAATTCTCTATATTGTAATCACGAGTACAAGTTGAAGCAGCAAACACTTAAGATAAAATGAATCTCTAGATTATTCAGTACATTTTCAATTAGATAGCTGAGACACCATCTTCAGGGACAACATTATAAAATGAAGGCTCGTATCCAATTTTATCTAAATAGATTGCTTTAGTTTGTTTGCAAACTTCATCAAACTTGTCAGTTTCTACAAGTGCGACAACACATCCACCAAAGCCAGCTCCAGTCATGCGTGCACCTGTTGCTCCTGAATGAAGAAGCGTTTCAACTAAGGTATCTAATTCAACACCTGTTACTTCATAATCATTTTTTAAAGACATATGTGAAGAAGTCATTAGATCTGCAAACTCTTTGATATGACCAGCTTTTAAAGCTTTTGCAGAAAGAATAGTTCTCTTTTGTTCTGTTTGTACATGGCGCGTACGTCTATAAATGGTATCACTTAACATATCTTTAGATAATAATAATTGTTCATCAGATAGGCTACACAAATTTTTTATACCAAATTTTGGTTGTAGTATAGCCATTGAATCTTGACATTCTTGAAATCGTTCGTTGTATTTCGAATCAGCAAGACCTCTTTGTTTATTCGTGTTAACGATTAAAAGACTATAAGTATCTAAAAATAATGGGATTTGTTGATATTCAAGAGTCTCAGTGTTTAACATGATGGCGTGATCTTTTTGACCATTTGCGATAATGAATTGATCCATAATACCTGAATTAACGCCTATAAATTTATTTTCTACATCTTTTCCTAATATTGCCATTTCAGGTCTATTGATATTTAAACTATTTAAATGATCAAATATATAAATGATTAATAATTCAAGTGATGAAGAAGAAGATAAGCCAGCATTAACAGGAAGCGTGCCTTCAATGTATAAATCAATGCCATATTCAATTTTATAACCTTTATCAAGGATTGCCTTTATGGAACCTTTGATATAATCAGCCCAAGAGTTTTTAGAATCTTTAACTAAATGATCAAGATCAAATGTATAAATTTCTTTTGAAAAAGGGTTTGAAAAAACTTTTATCTTGGGATCATTTCGTTTAGCTGCAATCCCGTATGTTCCATAGCTTAATGCACATGGAAATACAAAACCACCATTATAATCGATATGCTCTCCAATAAGATTAACTCGTCCTGGTGAATAATAAACTTGTCCATCATTTCTATTAAATAGTTTTGCAAATTGTTTATTCATTTTTTCTTTCATATTAATTCATCCTTTATAAATGATTTAAAGGCAGAAATACCTTCTTTATTTTGTTTAAAGCATCCGCTGTCTTCTAATATAGATACAAATACTTCTCCAATTGCTTGTTCAAGAATTTCATCTACATTATCTTTATCTATTTGATGTTCATTTAAAATCTTTTGAGCAAAATCTTTATGTTTTAATGCTTCATCAGGTAATTGCTTTTGTGTTAAAAGATATGATTTAACAAATGCCATTTCTGTTTTTAATCTGGCTGGAAGAATTGCTAGACCCATCGCTTCAATAAGACCTATATTCTCTTTTTTGATATGCCATTTGTCGGCATGTGGATGAAAGATTCCTAAAGGATGTTCATCACTAGTTTGATTGTCTCTTAAAATTAAAGTTAGTGTATAAAATCCATCTTCAATACGTGCTATAGGTGTAATTGTATGATGGGGTGTATCATCACTATATGATTTAATATCTAAATCAGCGTTATCATAGTTTTTCCATTTGTCTAAAATTGAAACAGCTTTTTTAATTAGAGCCTCTTTTGATTTACTCTTAATCACTAGAGTAGATAATGGCCATTTTTTAAGATTATATGTAATGCCATCTTTTTTCCAAGAGTCTAAAGTTTTCGCTTTTTCAATAGGAAAGACATAATTTCCACCTTGATAGTGATCATGAGATAATATAGATCCTCCAACGATTGGTAGATCAGCATTAGACCCAAATAAGTAATGATTAAATTGTTCGCACAATTCAAGTAGGTTTTCAAATGTCTTTTGATTTATTTTCATAGGTCTATGTTCTTTAGATAAGACTATAGCGTGTTCGTTGTAATATGTATAAGGTGAATATTGTAAATACCAAGGCTCATTATTTACATTTAATTCGATTAAACGATGTTGATCTCTAGAATCGCGAGAAGGGTTACCAGCAAAACCTTCACTTTCTGCACAAAGGACACATTTTGGATAAGCTAGACTTTTAACTTTTGATGCAGCTAAAATACTTTTAGGGTCTTTTTCTGGTTTGGATAGATTGATAGTTATTTCAACATCTCCATAGATAGATGAAGTTTTGAAAAATTCATTTTTTTCTATACGCTCACTTCTAATGTAGTTTAAAGCTTTCATATAGTTATAATACCAGTCAGTAGCAAGCTTGCTATCTTTTTTATAAAGGTTAAAAAAGAGATCTTCAATCTCAGAAGGTAGTTTAGCAAAAACATTCATGATTTTTGCGTCAAATAAGTCTCTAGCTACCTTAGAGCCATCAAGTATATGTTGCTCTTCTAATATATCAAGTATTGGATCAAGGGCATCAGAAGGGTAGCCAATTGATTCGTAGGATATATCTTGGTCAGTAGGTTCAATACGCAAAAGGTTAAACAATTGATTTCGCACATAGACATAGTCACGTTCTTTAATGACATTTTGTCTTATTTCATAACGGATTAAACTTTCTATTAGTTTTAACATGGATTTGCCTCCTTGGTCGTTTTTCTTAATATTAATTTAGTTGGAATAATTACTTTTTGAGCAATTTCTCTACCATTGATTTTTTCTATGAGTAGATTGATTGCGACTTCACCCATATGTTCTTTATATATTTTTATTGTTGATAATGGTGGAATTGTATAAGCACTTTGCTCTATATCGTTAACACTAATGATGGATACGTCATCTGGGACTTTAATATTTGCTTCATATAAAGCTCTAAGCGCTCCAATGGCCATATTGTCACTAGCAATGATATATGCTTCGACTAATTTATCTTTTGCAATTATATTTTTCATCAGTTCGTAACCAGATGCAATATTAAATTCACCAATGTGTATGTGCTCATGTTCCTTAACATAAGATCTAAAGAATTTTTCTCTTCTATCTCCGATAGGTTGTTTTAAGGTATGTGTGAATTCTCTACCTCCAATATAACCTATTTTATTGATGTGTTGACTTCTTAAAAAATCAATAGCTTCTTTAAAAGCTTGTTCAAAATCAATAGTTACGCTGTCAAAGGTGTTAACATCAGGTGATGAATCAACAAAGACGATATGTTTATATATTTTTTTAAACTTTGAAACTTCCTCATGATCAAATTTACCTATAGCGATGGCTCCATCTGCAGGTATTAAAGATTGAGAAAGACTATCGTGAAAAATTTTGATTAATTCAATGCCCTGTTCATGTGCGGCTTTTTCGACACCTAAACGAATGGATAGATAATAATTGTCTTCCAATTCTTTAGCACGTGTATACCAATGTATAAGTGCAACAGTTAATTTTGTTTTTGTTTGTTTATTTTTTTTAGTTTGATAATCCAATTCATCAGCAACTCTTAAAACCTTAGATCTTGTCTGATCTGCAACAGATAGTGTCTTATCATTGCTTAGAATACGGGAAGCAGTTGATATTGAAACATTAGATTTTAGTGCAATATCTTTTAATGTGGACATATATATCACCTCATAAATACATTATATCAATTTAGATTTAATTTGTATAGTAAATATTTACTAAAACTTTATTTACTTTTTAGTTATAATATAGATATACATTTGGTCTAACTGTGTAAATCGTGTTATAATGAATTGGATTTTAATTAGCGGAGAAGTATAATGACAACAAAACAAAAAAACAAACATTTTTATAGTGCATTAGTAAAGATTGCAGTTCCAATCTTTTTTACGCAACTCTTAGGATCATTATTAGGAATTATAGATACGTTTATGGTTACTGAATTAGGTGATGATGCTTTAACAGCTGTTGGTATTGGGAGTCAATTTTTATTTTTATTAACTATTATACAATTTGGACTCTTTTCAGGATTTGGCATATTTATAGCTCAGTATTATGGATCAAAGGCATATGATAATATATCAAAAGTATTTATCATGATGCTTTCATCTGGATTATTGATTGCGATTATATTTTTAGGCCTTACGCAATTGTTTCCTGCTCAAATTATTAGATTATTTAACTTAAATGAATCCCCGAATCAAAATGTTATAACCTTAGGGGCACAGTATTTAAGTTTTATTGGATTTAGTTTTATTACATCTACGATTGCGTTTGCGATTAGTATGCTTGCAAGAAATGTTCAAAAAGTATTAATGCCGTCTATTTTTCAAGCTATTGGTGTATTGATTAATACAGGATTGAATTATGTTCTAATTGGTGGTCGATTTGGATTTCCTGAATTAGGTGTTAGAGGAGCTGCAATTGCAACTTTAATATCTTCATCAGTTGTAGCAATGCTTATGATTTCTTATTTATTCTTAAGTAAAGAAAGTGCATTGAAAATTCATTTTTCTTCAATTAAGCGTATTACATTTGGTTTTGCTCGTAAATTATTTAAAACAGCCCTACCAGTTTTACTCAACGAAAGTTTTTGGGGACTTGGCATGACAGTATATCTAGTAGCTTATGGTCTTATAGGAGATAAAGCAGTAGGCAGTATATATTTATCGAATCAAATTAATTCACTGTTTTGGGTCGCTACAATTTCAGTAGCTAATGCATCTGCAGTGATGCTTGGTAACAAGCTTGGAGAAAACGAGTTAGAAGTAGCAAGAGAATGGGAAAAAAGATTTAGGAAATTAGGGATCGTTTTTGGATTTGGTTTAGGTATTATATTATTCACATTATCTCCGCTTATCGTTCCACTCTTTGGAGAACTAAGTGTTGAAGTTAAAGATATGGTTATTATAATCTTAAGAATTTATGCTATATACGCACCTATTAAGTTTTTAAATGCAATCATTATTGTAGGTAGTTTAAGATCAGGTGGCGATACAAAATATGCATTATTCTCAGAAGTCTTTGCTTTATGGGGTGTTGGTGTACCTTTGGCTTTCATTCTATCGTATTTTTCTAGCTTACCATTATACATAATTATTGTATTTGTTAACTTTGAAGAAATTATTAAATTGTTCTTAGTCTATAGAAGAAGTGCATCCGGAAAATGGATTAATAATTTAACGATTGAACCAGCATTAAAATAAAAAATAATATATAAAAAAAGGTCATATCAAATCGATATGACCTTTTTTGTTTTATTAAATTAAAAGTTCTTTATATATGTCTTTCAACATACTATCTTTTATAAGATATGTTTTATTGATAATGTGTTTGTATTCTTTCATATAAAAAGATTTGATTTCTTCATCAGAGATACCAGGTAGATTAACTAATACATTTAGTAATGCACCTTCAATACCAGAAGCTAGCGCAAGTGTTGCTACACCTAAATCGGATATCGTTTGTTTATTTCCATAGGTTAGAATAAACGGAAGAAGTTCTAATGCTTTTAAAGAAATTATAGAAACTCTATAAGGAACTTCAATAGCTTTTAAAGTTGCTTCTTCGATAGCTTTGTTTCTTTTTTCAGGAGTTTCTTTTGATATCTTGTAGGCAGACATGATATCATTAAAAGCTTCTGTATCTTTGTCTATTAATAGAACAAGTTCATCTTTAATAATATTTAGATGAGATAAATGATTTTCAAAATCTGCTTTTATTTCTTTGTCTAGTTTTTCATATTTCTTTTTAGGTATAGTTAGATGACCAACCATTCTTGCTAAAGAAACACCGAGACTAGAAATCAAAGCTGAGACACTACCTCCACCTGGAGCAGGTGAATTTGAATCTACTTGATTGATAAAATCAATAGTTTTTAAATCAATAAGTTTCATTTTCTTCCCCTTTGAATTGTTTTATTTTTTACGACGACCTTACCTTTTTTAATAACATCTGTAACATGATTAATACCGAAATGATAAAACATATATGCAAGATTTGGGATATCTAATAAAATAATATCTGCATCTTTTCCGATTTCTAATGTACCTGTATTTTCAGATAAACCTAGATGATAAGCAGCATTTACTGTGACTGCATTTAGTATTTCTTCAGGTGACATCTTTAAATGATTAGCTGAAAGTTGACATATTAATTGGAAGTTTTCAGTTGGACAACTACCAGGATTATAATCTGAAGATATGGATAATGCACATCCTTGATCAATCATAGCTCGTGCATTTGCAAATGGTTTATTTAGATAAAAAGAAGTACCTGGCAATATGTTTGCGATTGTATTTGATTGAGCAAGTACTTTAATATCTTTAGGACTAATAGCCATTAAATGATCAACACTAGTAGCTCCTAATTCTACACCTAAACCTGCTCCTCCAAGAGGATCAATTTCATCCGCATGAAGTTTAATTTTGAAACCTAAATCTAAAGCAGACTTTAAAATATCTTTAGATTCTTCAATATCAAAAACTCCAGTTTCACAAAAGACATCAACATAATTTGTCAAATTTGAAGATTTGATATAGACTAAATCTTCCTTCATTTTTTCAATGTAAGATTTTTTATTATGCTCATATTCTCTAGGTACAGCATGTGCACCCATGTATGTAGATATGATATCTATTGGATGTTTTCGATTTAATTCATACATAACTTTTAGTTGTTTCAACTCAGTTTCAAGACAAAGACCATATCCACTTTTACCTTCAATTGTTGTTACACCAAAAGTTAGCATAGTATCTAAAGATTTGTAAGCTTGATCAAAAAGTTGTTCAAAAGTTGCATGTCTAGTTTTATCAACCGTACCTAAAATACCACCGCCATTTTTTAAAATCTCAAGATATGGAACTCCTTTTTTCAATTTTTCAAACTCATCTTCTCTAGAACCAGCGTGAACGAGATGAGTATGTGAATCTATGAATCCTGGGAGGCAAATTTTGTGATTTGCATCAATAAGTTTAGTCGAAAAATTGATGTAGTTTTTAAAATCGCCTGAATTTACATCTAAAATTTTTCCGTCTTTGACTGCGACAAAGGCATTTGAAATCATATTTATTCGACCCATAGAATATCCTTTTACAGGCGCTTTTTCCGTCGAAGTATAAAGTTTTCTAATATTGTAAATGATTAGATCCGCTATCATAATATACCCTCTATATGATACTCAATAATTTTATTTTTATCAAAGTCTCGTAATTTTAAATATTTTTTTGCATCTATAATAATGTCATCAAAACTTAATTTTTTTGGAATATTTAAGGAATTTAGGCTTAAATAGTACTTCAAAGAGCTAAAAATCGCATTATAAGGACATAAACCAATAATTTCAGATGAACTAATTTTTACTTTATATCTTAAAGCTTCCATTTGTATCATTTCGTAAATTCTATAAATTGGGTTCTTTTTGAAGTCTAAAATGTTCATTGTAACTTGGACATGTCCTCTATCTTTTAAAAATGCTGGACCTGCTTGAACATATTGAAAACCTCCACTTGATTGTCGTATAGTTCTTGCAAGTTTTTTTGCAATCTCCATATCATCAGTGTCTAAATCTATGTTATATGCAATCAAAGGAGTTCTTACTCCGATGGCTGTTACACCAAAAGTTTTATGAACATCAGGTTTTCCAAAATCAGGTTTCCATTCTTCATCTTTTAGTTTTTCTTTCATACCTTCAAACTCACCTTTTCGAATTGTAGGAAGACTGATTCTGTTTTCTTGAGTTGCAGCTTTAGCATATAAGAATATTGGGATTCCAAATTTATCAGATATGTGTTGACTTAAACTTTTTGCAACTTCCACACATTCATCAAGTGTTATATTTTCTATAGGAATAAATGGAACCACATCGACAGCACCCATTCTTGGATGCTCTCCTTTTTGATGATTCATATCAATATGAATGAGTGCTTGTTCGAAAAATTCTATAAGAGGTTTAATCATATCATTTGGGTCTCCGATTAACGTAACCACTGTTCGATTATAATCCTCATCTGATTCATAAGATATTAATTTAAATCCAGATCTATTTTTTAAAGGTTCAACAATTTTTTCAATGATATCTTTTTTTATACCTTCAGAAAAATTAGGAACGCACTGAACTATTTTTTTCATGTTGTAATTCCTTTCTTTTTCAAAATATCATTTAAGAGTTTTTCATTAATTATAAAAGGTTCTGTAATATGATGGTCTTCACCCAAGGCGTTAAATTTTTCTACAGTTTCAATAGCATTTTTATTTCTTGCCCAAGAACGTCTAGCAACTCCGGCCATGACATCATAAATTAAAGCGCGTTTCAAAATATCATCAACTCTCTTAGAACCATCTAAGACCATACCATATCCACCATTGATTGCTTTTCCAATTCCAACTCCACCACCATTGTGCAAGGATACTAAACTCATACCTCTTAATGCATTTCCAAGTGCAACATGAGTCGCCATGTCTGCCATGATATTTGAACCATCTTTTATATTTGCAGTTTCTCTAAAAGGACTATCTGTTCCACCGGTATCATGGTGATCTCTACCTAACATGATCGGGCCAGTTTTCTTTTCTCTAACTAGATCATTAAATGCTAATGCAATTTTTAATCTTCCATATGCATCTTGATATAAAATTCTAGCTTTAGTTCCAACAACTAAATGATTAGATTTAGCATTTACGATCCAATCATAATTATCTTTATCTTGGAACCTTTGAGTAGGATCTATTAGACTAGCTGCGATTTTATCAGTTAAATCAAGGTCTTCATCTTTGCCAGATAAACATACCCATCTAAAAGGACCATATCCATAATCAAAAAGAAGTGGACCCATTAAGTCTTCAACATAGGAAGGATATATAAATCCATCTAAATCATCTTTATGGTTTTTACAAATAGCTGTTAATCCAGAATCATACAAAGCTTTTAAAAAACTATTTCCGTAATCAAAAAAATAAGTGCCTTTTTCTGTTAATTTCTTAATTGCAAGATAATGTCTATGCAGAGTTTCATTTACTTTTTTAATGAATAAATCTTTATTTGTATTTAACAAACTAGTTCTCTGTTCAAAAGATATATCCATTGGACAATATCCACCATCATAGACTGCGTGACAACTTGTTTGATCACTAAGTAGATCTATATGGATATTTTCTTTATTCGCATACTCTAATAATTCTACAATATTACCTTGATATGCAATGGCTACAGCTTCTTTGTTTTTCTGATAAGTTGACGCAAGCTGAAAAGCTTCTTTAGGAGTATATGCAATTTTAGAAACCCAGTGTTGTTCAAATCTTGTTTTAATCCTTGAAGGATCAACTTCTGCAATGATACCAACCCCACCTGCAATTTCTATAGCCTTTCCTTGAGCGCCACTCATACCACCTAAACCAGAGGATACAAATAATTTTCCAGAAAGGTTTTGTTCGTTAGGAATATTTAATTTTAATCTACCAGCATTAAGTAGTGTTTGATAAGTTCCATGGACAATACCTTGTGGTCCAATATACATGAATCCACCAGCAGTCATTTGACCGTAATTTGCTACACCTAATGCTTGTGCTCTATTAAATTGTGCTATATTATCATAAGCTCCAACCATAAGTCCATTTGTTAAAACAACTCTTGGTGCATCTTTAGCAGATAAAAATAATCCTAAAGGGTGCCCAGATAAAATGGATAATGTTTGATGATCAGTCATAATTTCTAGATATTTTTTAATTAAAAGATATTGCATCCAGTTTTGACACACTTGCCCGGTCTCTCCATAAGTAACCAATTCATACGGGTAAAGCGCAACATCAAAATCAAGGTTGTTATCAATCATGACTTGAAAAGCTTTGCCTTCTATAGTGTTACCGACATAAGTATCAATGGCTCTACCTTTGATATGACCTTTTGGTCTAAATCGATATCCATAAATTCTACCTCTTGTCAGAAGTTCATCTAGAAATTCAGGAGCACATATATCATGCCATTTATTAGGTATATATCTTAATGCATTTTTTAATGCGAGTTTAATTTCACCTTCATTTAATGTCATTTCACGTTTTGGTGCTCTTCTTATGTCTTTATTAAATTTTGGATAGTCAGGAAGTTTATCAAATATATCTGCTAAACTAATACTATTGTTCATAGGTATCATCTCCTTCAAAGATAGTATCAAATACTGTTTCATCCTTTATAAGCGATTCTATTTTGTGAATATGAGGATACATGATTTCATCAGATTCTATAAAAGGTATATGTTTAGAGAATAAGTCAAAAGCTATTTTAGTTTTTACCCCTAATTTGTCACTACCTCTAAAATGTAGAGCTTGAGTTGCCGCAAATATTTCTAAAGCGATAACTTTACTTGTATTTTCTAATATAGTTCTAGCCTTTCTAGTTGAGATTGAACCCATTGATACATGATCTTCTTGATTTGCAGAAGAAGGAATTGAATCAACTGATGCAGGATGAGCAAGAACTTTATTTTCACTTACCAATGAAGCCGCTGTATATTGTGTAATCATAAATCCAGAATTCACACCTGAACAAGCTGTTAAAAACGGTGGTAGTCCGTTATTTAATTTAGGATTCACAAGTCTTTCAATACGTCTTTCGCTAATGTTGGCTAGTTCAGCAATCGCTATACCTAAATAATCAAAACCTAAAGCTAAGGGTTGACCATGAAAGTTTCCTGCACTTAGCACCTGTTGCTCTTCTAAGAATAAAATAGGGTTATCCGTAACTGCATTCATTTCATTATTTATAATGTCTGAAACATGCCAAAAAGCAGCTAATGATGCACCGTGGACTTGAGGCGCACATCTAATAGAATATGCATCTTGAACTCTTTTTTCACATTGATGAGAAACATTTAAACTACCTGATAAGCCCAAAGAAACATCTTTAGCAATTCTTATTTGCCCTAAATGATGTCTAACTTGATGAACCTTTGGATCAAAGGCATCCATAATACCTTCTAAGGCTTCCATTGTTAAAGATAGGGATAAATTAGCGTATTTAATTAATCTAAATGCATCATAGAGCACAAGTGCTCCTATAGCAGACATCCCTTGAGTACCATTTATTAAGCTTAACCCTTCTTTAGGAGCTAAATGATCTAGTGGTTTTATATCTGCAAGTTTTAAAGCTTTTGATGCAGGCATTCTTTTGCCTTTATAAAAAACTTCACCAAGTCCTAAAAGAGGCAGACTCATATGAGAAAGTAATGCTAAATCACCGCTTGCACCAAGGCTTCCTTTTTCAAAAACTACAGGTATGATGTTTTTATTTAAAAAAGTAATCATTAAATTTATTGTTTCTAAACGAGTTCCACTAAATCCTTGAATAAGTGCATTAATTCGTAAAACCAACATTGCTCTTACGCTTTCCTCATTTAAAGGATCCCCAACACCACAAGCATGACTCTTTAATAAATTTAATTGAATCAAAGATAATTTATCTTTATCGATTTGAACATTAGCTAAATCTCCAAAGCCAGTGTTAATACCATAAACTGGTTTATCTGAATTGGCAAGTTCTAAAACAAAAGAACTAGCTTTGTTAACTAATTCAATACTCTTTTTAGATAGTTTAACGGGTTCATGATGTCTTGCTGCTGAGACCAACTGCTTTAAGGTCAGCGTGTGACCATCTAATATAATCATATATTCTGTTCATAAATCAAAGATTTATGTCCTTTCTTAGAAATGTAAGCGCTTCTATATATTTATTGTATCATATTTTATAAAAAACATATAGGGATTAATCAGAGTATTTTATCCACAAAAAATTATGTTTTTCATGTATAATTATATTAGGTGATACTATGCGAAAAATAGAAGCTCAAAATATAACAAATTTGGTAAAAGAACTGGCATTAGATGCTAATTGTAATCTAGGAACATCTTTTATGGATTTGTTACGAGAAAAAATTAAATTAGAAAAATCTAATATAGGTAAAAATGTATTAGAACAGATTGTTGAAAATGACGAGATAGCAAAAAATGAAGGTGCACCCATGTGTCAAGATACAGGTCTTGTTGTTTGTTTTGCAGAAGTTGGATATGATGTTCATATTATAGGTGATCTGTATGAAGCCATCAATCAAGGTGTTAGAGAAGCATATGATGAAGGCTTTTTTAGAAAATCTGTTGTAGATAATCCTTTTACCAGAAAGAATACAGGTGATAACACACCCGCTATTACGCATGTTAAATTAGTGCCTGGTGATCAAATAAAAATCACTCTTGCTCCAAAAGGTGGAGGTAGTGAAAATATGAGTTTGGTTAAGATGTTAACTCCAGCGGAAGGTATTGAAGGTATAAAAAAATTAGTATTACACACTATTTTTTATGCTGGAGGAAAACCTTGTCCACCATTAATCGTAGGCATTGGAGTTGGTGGGAACTTAGAAAAATCTGCTTTACTTGCAAAAGAAGCTATTTTAAGAGAAGTGGATGATATTAATCCTGATCTATATTTAAGAAAATTAGAAGAAGAAATACTTGATGATATTAATAAATTGGGAGTTGGCCCTATGGGATTTGGTGGTTCTACAACCGCATTAGCGGTAAAGATTAACACATATCCTTGTCACATCGCTTCTTTACCTGTAGCAATCAATTTACAATGTCATGCTTCAAGACATAAGACGGGGGTTATATGATGCACATAACAACGCCGATAACATTTAAAGATATAAAAAAAATGCACGCAGGTGATATGGTATACATATCAGGAATTATTTATACGGGTAGAGATCAAGCACATAAAAAAATGGTAGAAGCTATTGAGCAAAATAAGAAGCTACCATTTGATTTTGAAGGTCAAGTAATTTATTATGTTGGACCTACACCGGCAAAAGAAGGTAGACCAATTGGTTCATGCGGACCAACATCTAGTTATAGAATGGATCCATATAGTCTTACACTCATGAAAAAAGGGCTAAAGGTGATGATAGGCAAAGGCGATCGAAGTGATGAGTTCATCAAAGATATGATTGACCAAAAGGCTATATATCTGCAAGCAGTTGGTGGAGCTGGAGCGCTATTGTCAAAGAAAGTCATAACAAGTGAAGTCATAGCTTATGAAGAATTGGGACCAGAAGCTATTTATAAGTTAGAAGTTAAAGATTTTCCTGTAACAGTTACATATGATATATATGGTGGGAATCTTGTAAAAGATGAAGTTAATAAATATAGAACTATTGAAATATAAAAAATTAAGCAATGAAGGATAATAACTTCATTGCTTTTTATTTTAGAAATAATTTAATTTTATTTAAAAACTGGAAGACGATAAACAAATCTGCTGATCCACCAAAACTTATATGATTTTTGATGCAATATGCTGTAAAGTCTTTGATGTCTTTTTCATTATAGGGATCAACTTGTTTCGACATTGCTTTTATTTGTAAATAACGATCTAAGGTTTTACTACGTTTTAGAAGAATTGTATCTTGTGAATGCATGATGAAATATAACAATATATGATGAAAGTTTATAGGGTTTGAACTATCGAGTTTTTCAAAATAATTTAAAGCATTTTGAACTGTTGGAAGTCCATCATGAACCTCACCTCTAATACCTTTAATTTGATAATTTTTATAAGCATTAACACCTGCAGAATTGATATCATTTTTAAAGTCATTTAATACATCTTTTGAGAGATCTTTAATTCTAGAAAATATACTATCAAATGGCTTGTTATGCTTAACGATATAACCTAATGCTAGAAGTACAAAACCAAGTATGTAAATTAATCCTTTATAAGTATTAATACCATTGGAATTATTTAACATATCTCGTTCAGCATTTATACCTATGATTCTAGCTTTTTGAAATAATATTTTTTCATCTTCAAACTTAAAGCCAAGTTCAAACATATCTAAAAAATATGGATTTAAGATATCAATGGATTTAATCATTATAGCATAGTCCATATCAGTATGTGATCCAGAAGAGGTTGGTGTAACCAATCCAAATTTATCATCTAAATTCAATTCATCATACATTGCGCTTTTGATGATAGGACCTATAGATAAGTTTAGATAATACAATATGCGAGCATCGATATGATTTAAGATCTCTTCAACGCTATGGCGTTTGTTTCTCATACAATCAATTGCCGAATGATTGCAAATCATACAACCTCTCAAATCAATCTCAAAATTACTTCTTGATATCATCTTAGCATTGATGTATAAATCAATATCAATAAGTCTACCTAGCATATTAGTATTTTCAATATCAATAAGTTCTAACTTAGTATCCTTAGATAGAATAGTTGAAAAGGCATAAACATAATAGGGCCCATCAAAGCCCTTTTTCAGTGTTTTAAAATCAAATTGAAATTTACTTTCAATGATGCGATTAAATTGATCAATCAGAAAAAAACTGGAATATCTATTTTTATCAGGTCCTGGTGTATTTGCTTTTAAGACAATGATACTTGGATAAGTTTTTGATAATTCAGTAATATATTCGAATCGTTTTTCTCTAGCAATTAAGATGGAATCATTCATCAAATAATGTTCTTCCTTTTTTTGAAATTAAAAATCTATATGTAGCATGAGGAACGACTAATTTTAATTCATTATATTTTTTTTGTTTTGCTAGTAAACGAACATAAGATGCACTAATGACTTTTTCTTCAAATGTAATTCTTTCAATGATTGTTAATTGACCTTTAAGCATATTTACTAGTTTTTTATTATAAGTATCAGTAAGTGGATCTAAAGGTTCTTGTCCAACATATCTCATATCTATTTCAAAAATAGGCATAAAATATTGTTTAAATATAGACACATCTAATTGAGTATATACATCCATACTTTGTTCATCTTTCAAAAAATATGTAGGAAATGTAGCTCTTGAAATGATATAATCTGTTGATGGTAATATATGCACATTTTTCATATGACTAATTGTTTTTTTTAAGATATGATAACGTGTTTTATAATCAATTTTTGAAGCATTTGTTTCAACTAAAAAAATGATTAAATCACCATCTTTTGGCACTGCTTTTTCAATGAGATGCAAATGTCCTAAAGTCATGGGATTTAGATTCATGACAACACAATTTCTTACACCTTTTTTTGGAGGAAGAGTTTTCTTCATTTCTTGTAGAGTTTGTGTTATATTTCTCTCTTTGTTCTCATATAGAACAACATCTTTTGTTTCAATAATTTGATTAAAATTAAAGTTATTAAATATTTTAGTATTTTCTGGTTTTGTGAATAAAAAATAATGATTGACTTGGTTTGCTTCCATATCAAATAATAAATAGGATAGTATTTTTGAACTCAAATTTCTAGAAGTATACTCAGGATCAACAGCAATCATTTTGATAACGTTATGATCAATGGAACCTGTAGCAACCATATGCTTGTTATCATATAGTCCTATCGTCTTTGTAACGTTGTGTTCATAAGTTAGATGATTAATTTTTAAAAGGTTTTTTGCATCATTGATTTCTGATGGTAATAAAACATCTTTAAAAGTGTATGTTGTCATTTATTTTTTATACCTCATATATTGAATCTAATATGGATCCATCTCTATATCTTACGAGTCCAATGACTCTTTCTTTATGTTTAAATAATTCAGGCAGGCCCGCAATTTCTATGGCTTTTTGATATAATTCATCAATCGTTAAAATTTTGAGCTGAGTATTTTTTAATTTATCTAATAAATCGTTTCTATTCGGATTAACTGAGATTCCTCTTTCTGTGACAATAACATCTACACTATTTCCAGGTGTAGAGATAACTTGGATAGTGTTTCTTATAGAAGGAATTCTAGATTTAACTAAATTAGTTGTTATAATAGTTAATTTTGAGCCATAAGCTGTATCACTATGACCACCGCTACCACCTATAAGTTGATGTGTAGAAGTTGTTGTGACATTGACATTATAATTAAGGTCAATCTCTGTAGCACCCAGCACAACACAATCAAGCTTGTTAACAATAGCATCCTTGTAAAATGGATTTGCGTATTGCGATGCATCCATAAGTATATGGTTTATATTATTTTTATAGGAATTTACTGCAGTTAAATCAAAGGATTGCACATCATATAATTTATCAAAAAGTTTATGATTATACATATCTACTAAACTAGAGGTGATGCCACCACTAGCAAAAGATCCTTTGATATTATGTTTTATCATTTCATCTTTTAAGTAAGCAGCAACTGCAATACTGGTTGTACCTGCTCCAGTTTGAAAACTCATATTGTTTTTGATAACATCTAACTCATTCATAAGTTTTACGGTGTCTTTTGCAATTTTTAATTGTACAGGATCTTTTGTCATCGAAGTCGTACCCGATTCGATACCACTTGAGAGACCTATTTGATCAACTTTGATTAAATAATCTACATAAGTATGATTAATCTCATTTTTAGAGAGTTTATCTAAAATAGTGTCAGTTACAATAACTTTATGTTTAGCGTAATACAAATCAGGATAGATATAACCTAATGGACCACAAGGGTTATTCCCATCAATGCCATTAGCATTTCCGTCTAAATCTGCAGCACTCGCTGCAATAAATGCAACATCAATCTTAATATCCCCAGATTCAATAGCTCTTGCTCTGCCACCATGTGTATCCATAATTAGTAAATCTTTTAAATATCCATGACTTATAGCATCAGCAACCGGTCCGTTAACATAGTTAGTAAAAATTGAAGTAACATTTTGATTTTTTATAAGATCTACTAAAGGTTCATGAATTGGAAAGATAGAACTTGGAGCTAAAGTGATATTTTTTAAGTTTCTTATCTTTATTTCTTTTAAAACCATATTTAAAAGCAAATCACCATTTCTATAATGATGGTGAAATGAAAATGTCATCCCATCTTTTATCTTTAGTTCATCAAATAAAAGAGATATAGACTCAATACGTTTACATTTTTCTTTTGAAAGTATTTTATCTAAAGGATTATAAGATTCAGTTTTAAAATGATCAACAGATATAAAAGGCTTATATCCATCGGGAATCATTTTTCCTAGACTATTTTTGATCACAATATCATCCTTTGGATTTTTCTATTATGTTTTGTGCTCTTTTGATAATAGGTTGGTCAATCATTTTCCCATCAACAGAAAAAGCACCTAATCCTTCTTGATCAGCTTTTTCTTTTGCAAGAAGTATTTTTTGTGCGTATTTTATGTCTTCAATTGAAGGCAAAAATAGAGTATTAATTAAATCTATTTGATTTGGATGAATACAAGCTTTACCGCTCATGCCTAATGATTTGGCATATAATGTATCTTGTTTTAATCCTGATAAATCATTAGTGTTAACAAAAGGCGTATCAATTGCATCTATTTGATACGTTTTAGCAGCATATATAACCATATTTCTAGCAAACTCTATTTCATGACCTTCTAGGGTTCTTGAAACACCTAAATAAGTTGCTAAATCTTCAGCACCTAATAACAAACCATTAACTCGTTTTTGTTTAGCTATATCAAGAGCATTTAATACAGACTCAGGAGTTTCAATTAAAGCTATAATTCCTATTTTCTTTTTTAGTTTGAACTTTTTTTCTAGAGTAGTTAATGTTTGGTCTAATAGAAGAAGTGATTTTTGATCAGCCTTAGGTAGTAAAATTGTATCTATCTGTTCATGCATAATCTCTTTTAAATCAGTAATTTTATTAATTCTTATGATAATTTCTAAATCACTTAATTTAAAAGTATCTAAAAAAGAGATGAGTAAATCTTTAGCAGCATCTTTTTCAGTTAAATGCACACCATCTTCTAAATCAAAAATTACTGAGTCAGATTCAAAAATGTCAGCGTTTTGTAACATTGCTGGATGATTTGCTGGGATAAATAATAAACTTTTACGCATGATAAACTCCTAACCGCTTGCAAGCTGTCTTGATTCTAGCAATAATTGTATAATCAAGAGCACCCTTATCTTTAATAAATAAATGGATATGATCTATCTTCATATCTATAAGAGTTTGTCTTGCTACTTTTTCTATTTGAATTCCGAATTGTTCAAAAACTACACTTTCAATTTCAATAGTTAGAACATCGGACTTTTTAACAGTTACGATGCAATCATTAGATTCAAATGTTCCTGCGGTTGCAAATGTTTTCAAAAAACATCACCTATCTTTTCATCTTAGAAAGTTCAATAGTTCTTTCCATTTCATTTTTTACAATCATATAACCACTGTCAACATCCATACCTGGTTTTGCAAGGCAAAGATCTGCACCTGCGCCTATAGCGACATGAGTAGTAGCTATTGCAGAAAGATTTGTTTCATTACATGTTCCACCACAATAAGCACCAATGCCTCTTTCTTTACAATAAAGTATAGCTTCGGCAATATGTTGAAGACCACCTAAATCAGGAGTTTTAATTTGTAGAACATGACCAGCCTTGTGATCAGCAAAATATTTAATATCATCAAGATTGTTACACCACTCATCAGCAACTATTTCAACACCTATCTTTTCTTCATCTAATAAGGCGGTTAGTTTTTGTAGCATGAGCATTGTATCTTCTCTATTGCCTTGATCAAAAGGACCTTCTAATCTTAATTTAAAAGGAGAAGCAGCATCTTCTAAATCTCTGCAGTAAGATACGATTTTATCCATATCATCATGAAAAGCAATCCCAACTGTTCCATATACATCTATATGGATAATTGGATTATAATCATCTCTTAATCTTTGAGTTAAAATTCTATTTTTTAACCATTCAATATAAGCGATGAGTTTTTCTCCATGTAGCCCTAATTTTTCTTTCACATTGTTAATCAATGCATGAGGAAGTGATTCAACTTCTTTTAAAATCATTTTATCTACATTTGTATATCGATCATCACCGGTTTGTGCAAAAATAGGTATTGATTTTAAAACTCTAAGAGATGGATTATATTCATCTCTAATAACTTCAGCCATTGATTTCTTTTCTTTTAGGGAAATTGCAGATAATATTGCTTGAGATAAACCATATCTTATGGCAGTATGAAGACGTTTACCATCAATTTTAAAATCATCAATAAGACTCATCGTTTCTTTGAAAGTAGTTAAAGTTAATCCTTCTAAAAGAGGTTTAATATAAGTCTCCATAATTGGAATATAGTGCTTTGCAAGGAAAAGAGGATCTCGTCCTCCAGCTCCTGAATATTGAACTGCTGCACAATCACCAACTGCAATATCTTTATTATCTAAAATGAGTTGAATTGATATAGCCTCACCTGTAACTCTTACTTTTTCAAAGCCTTGGGTTTGAGGTTCTCCAATGTATAAAAATCCATCATGGATTGCATCATTTTTTATAGCTTTCTGATCATCAAAATAAAAGCCTGTATATGATTTTGTAAATAGTACTTGTTTAATTTTCATCTGCTTTTCTACCAATTAAACTTCCTTCACTAACCGCATAAACATCATCAACAGTCATTTGGAAATCTAATGCTCTATCTTCTTTTAAAGCCCTTTCTTTTAATTTGTCTTTATGAAAGTTTTTAACTTCTTCAGACATACCTAAATGACCGAATTCTAATATACGTATACAACCTTCATTATCTCTTGCGGGTAGAACTAAACCCATCGTCTGTTTACTTGGAGCAAATGGAATATCGATAACTCCATATTCGAATGCTTTAATTGCACCTATGGCAACATCACCTAATCCAAGATCAATAACTTTATCCATGAGACAAGTTACTTCTTTTCTAATCATTTCTTTTTCGAGGTTTAATTTTTGAGAATCAGGAAACGCTTGATCTTTTAATAAATTAACGACGAATTTTGAAGCTTTGATTCCAGTTGCATTCATTTCTTTTGTTGGAACACCAATAGATTCAACAGGAGTCTTAGTAATCATTTTAGTTGCTTTTGATAAAGATGCAACTGTTGATGCCATTGAAATTAAGCCTAACGCTTCAGCTTCATCCTTTGGGAATCCACCCATCCATTGATGAAACACTGTTGTTATATGCATATTTTTATGACCAAAAGTATATAAATAATATTCTGTTAATTCTTTTAACATTTGGATGGCTGCAACATCTTGAACAACATTTCCACATTGACCATATCCAACTGAAATATGTTTAACGCCTTGAGTAGCAGCTAGTATACTTTCAATAATGCCTACAGTAATTGCAATTGAAGGGGGAACAAGTGTTCCAGTTAATGGACCAAATGGTTCTCTATTAATATGAATTCCATGATCTTCATAATATCCAACTAAGCGATCACAATATTGCCAGTAGTAGATAGAATCAGCTAATGAAATATTTTTAGCATAAGGAATATTATAAGAAATACCGCCACCTTCATTAGATGTCCATCCAGCTGCATGAATAATTTCAGATAATAATCTTGCATCAGGTGTACCGTGTCTAGCTTGCAATGGAACATTAACAGCTTTTAAGACTTCCATACATCCTTCAACACCATGATTAACAGCAGGAAAACCATTAAGGAAAGATCTTTGTTCTTTCTCACTTATTTCTATGCCTTCTTGAGCTTCTAAATATCGATTATGTCTTGTATAAGAATCAATTGTAGAAGGCAAAAAATCAGCACCCGCTTGTTCTAAATGTTTTAACAATTCTATATGACCCTGAAGTGTTGCTACACCAGCTCTTGGTTGAATATATGTTCTTTTTTCTTTGTCAGCTTTTAAAAGTTTAAGCGCAAAATTTTTGTGTTCTGGAACTGCTCTTAATGTTTCAACAGCTGTGTCTAAATCTAATAAAGGAGAATCTCCTGTAGGCCAGGTAGAAAGTACTTCCTTGCGTACTTCTAGGAAATATTCTAAAGACCATTTTTTATTTCTTACTCGCATGTTAGGCTCCTATAGTTTTATCATATATTTTTTCATTATTCTAAGCGCAATCTCTGGATAATCAATAGAGAGTAGACCCATTGCAGAAAGAATATAGGTCTTATCTAGTAAGTATTCAGGGTTTCTAGGTCTTAATTCCATAGGTTTACTCGCTATAGTTATACCATTTTTTAAAATTGCAACTGGATCTTTACTGCTAATGACAACACCACCAGTACCTATAAAATATTGTGTTTGAGTCAAGTCTTTTCCAATTTGATAATACATAACACCCATTGGTGTATAAACACCTTTTAATGTCCCTACATGTCTTGTTGTTGCGATATCGATACATTTACCTGCAAAAATATCATCAGCAACATAATCTGCATCAGTAGAAGAAATGAATTCTATATCGTCATGTCTTTTATGAGCTTCAAAACTTAAATCAACGTTTTTGCTTTTATAATAACTAATTTCTGAAGCGCTAAATGTTTCTAAAATACCTAAAGATGAGTATCTCATACCCAAATCACCTTCGACAGTTCTTTTTGCATAAGGCTCTTCAAGGCCAGATAAAATTGCATTCATTTGAGTCGGTAGTCCAGATGACATAGAATATATATCAGTGGTTGCACCACCGACATCAGCAAGCATCAAATCTCCTAATCCTGTTTCATCACCAAACCCATTAGATAAGAGCTCAGCAGCCATTAAGACAGCGTTAGGCGTAGGAAGAACAACTTCATTAACAAGCTTTTCAACTTTTTTAATACCTTTAGCTTCAATAATGTTTTTTACAAAAATATCTTTAATGGTATCTTTAGCACTTGTAATATTTAATACATTAAGTCTTGGCATCACGTTTTCACAAATAAAAAATTCTTTTTTAGCAGCAGTTAAGATTTCTTCAATCTCATCTGTAGCATCTTTGTTTCCAGCAAAAACAATCGGAGCTTTAATATCCGATTTTGCAAGTTGTTTAGCATTATGAATGACACATTCTTTATTGCCTCCATTAGCTCCCCCAGCTAAAAGAATGATATCAATATTTTTTTCTTTTATTTGATCCACTTCATGGTGGTTAATATTATGAGATAAGACAAGTTCAACTTTAGCCCCCGCACCTAAACAAACTCGTCTAGCTGCTTCAGTTGTAAGTTCTTCAACTAGTCCGATTGCGACCATTTTTAAACCACCAGCAGCAGAAGAACAGGCAGTTATTTTATCGAAATTCATGTCATGACCAATTTTAGCTATCAATTTATCATATGCTTTTTGGTAGCCTAAAATAATGTTTTTTTCAACAGTTGTTATTGCTTTTGCAGTTGCTATAATTTCTTCTTTTTCCAAATCAACAGCAGTTAATTTGGTGAAAGTAGAACCAAAATCAACAAGCAAATATGTTTTCATTAGTTGCCCCCTAAGTCCTGTTTAATTGTACTTAAAACATCTTCAATTTTAATTCCAGGAGGATAAACTCTATTAAAGCCCATCTCTTTGAATCTCTTTTCAACTTCAGTAAAATCTTGTTTACCAATGACAATGTTTCCACCAACATAAAGAAGTATTTGATCAAGACCTGATTCTTCACATTTATCACGCATGCCTCTGCAATCAAGCTCTCCTTGACCATATAAAGATGACACCATAATTAAAGAAGCTGATGTTTCTATAGCTGCATTTATAAAATCTTCTTGAGATGATAATACACCAACATTGACGACATTATAGCCTTCTTTGTTTAATGTATACTCAATGATCTTATTGCCTACAGCATGAACATCAGCTCCGATTACGCCGATAACGATAGTTTTCATGTTTTCCTCCGGTATTTTATACGATTAATAATAATATATTATAAAAACGCTTACATACACTAGTATTCTAAATCATTTTTGCTTAAAAAACAACAGTAAAACAGCCTTTTTTATACTTTTTTAAGTATAAGAAGCGATATTACTGAATACTTAAGAAAAATGAAGTATATTTAGCAAATATTTGAAAAAATATTTTTTGAAGAATCTATAACAATGAAAAAGATGATTGAATAAACAATCATCTTTATATTTTATTATGTTCTATTTTTTAGATGTGGAAAAAGAATAACGTCTCTAATATTTGGCGTATCTGTTAATAACATAATAAATCTGTCTATACCAATACCAATACCACCAGTAGGAGGCATACCATATTCTAGAGCTTCAATGAAATCAACATCCATTTCAGATGCTTCATCGTTTCCCATTTCTTTTTCTTTAACTTGGTTTTCAAATCTTTCTTTTTGATCAATAGGATCATTTAATTCACTAAATGCGTTTGCATATTCACTTTTCATAATGAATAATTCAAAACGATCAGTAAATCTAGGATCAGCTGCATTCTTTTTAGCAAGTGGTGATATTTCAATTGGATGACCATATATGATTGTTGGTTGAATGATTTTATCTTCTACGAAATGTTCAAAGAAAGCTTCAACGATGTGACCAAAACTAAAATGTTTTTCAACGTGAACTTCATGTTCTTTTGCAATCGCTTTTGCCTCATCTAAAGTCATGTGTTTCCAAAAATCAACACCTGAAATTTCTTTAATTGCGTCAACCATATGCCAACGTTTCCAAGGAGCTTGCATGTGAATAATTTGATCTTGATAATTAATATCATATGAACCTAATATTTCTTGAGTAACTGTTGATAGACAGCCTTCAACTAAATCCATCATATCACCCATATCTGCATATGCAAGATATGCTTCAATCGTTGTGAATTCCGGATTGTGTTTAGCATCCATACCTTCGTTTCTAAATAATCTACCAATTTCATAAACGGCCTCTAAGCCACCAACGATTAATCTTTTCAATGGTAATTCAGTTGCGATTCTTAAATAAAAATCCATATCAAGCGTATTATGATGTGTTATAAATGGTCTTGCTGCTGCGCCACCTAAAATTGGATGTAGAACTGGAGTTTCAACTTCAATAAAGCCTTTAGAGTCAAAATAGTTTTGAATAGATCTAATAATTTTAGGTCTTGTCATTGCTACTCTTCTAGCATCTGGATTTACAATTAAATCAACATAACGTCTACGTCTAGCTTCCTCTTTATCTTGAAGACCGTGGAATTTATCAGGTAAAGGTCTTAAAGCTTTCGTCAAATGTGTATAACTTGAAGCCTTAATTGTTAACTCATTTGTTTTAGTTCTAAATAAAACACCTTTAACGCCAACGATATCTCCTAAGTCAGCGTGTTTAAATAAAGCGTATTGATCTTCACCAACACGATCTTGTCTTACATAGACTTGAATTTGGCCATCACGATCCATGATATGCATGAATCCTGCTTTACCTTGTCCACGTTTTAAGACTATGCGTCCGGCAATAGAAACCTCTATTTGTTTTTCTTCCAATGTGTCATGATCATCATTTGAGTATAAATCAATGATTTGTTTCGCATTGTGAGTTCTTTCGTATTTTTGTCCAAAAGGCTCAACACCCATATCACTTAATTCTTGAGCTTTTTGTCTTCTTATAAGTTGTTGTTCATTTAAATCGTCTTGGTACATAATTAAACCCTCCTAATCGTTGATATTATATCATAGAAAAAGCCATAATAGAACATTATGGCCGTTTTTCTTCACTTAAAAGTTCATACATCAGTACATCTTTTTTCGGGACCAAAGAAAGTACTTTTACTTTAATAATCTTTATGCCCAAATGTAGTGTTAAGATGTCATTTTCTTTAACAGCAGAAGAAGGTTTAGCAATTTTATCGTTTATCTCAACTTTATCCTTGCTCGCCGCCTCTTTAGCTATGGTTCTCCGCTTAATAATTCTTGCTACTTTAAGATACTTATCAAGACGCATCTTCGGATTTACCAGTTTTTTCTTTCCACCATGATAATTCACCAGTTTTTACAATTTCTTCAATATCTGATTTAGTTAATGTTTCAACTTCTACAAGGTAATGAGCGATTTTGTCTAGTAAATCACGATTTTCAGTTATTATTTTTGTTGCTTCATTAAAACATGTTGTAATAATGTGTCTAATTTCAGAATCAATTTCATGTGCGACTTGGTCAGAGAAGTTTTTTTCTTTGAAATAATCTCTACCTAAGAATACATTACCACTACCAGATTCGTATTGGACAGGGCCTAAATCACTCATGCCATATTCGGTAACCATAGCTCTTGCGATTTTAGTTGCGACTTGGAAATCATTATATGCACCTGTTGTGACAGTATCAAATACAATTTCTTCGGCAACTCTACCACCAAGATAACTTGTGATTTTAGCTAATAAAGATTTTTTAGTTTCTAAGAATTTTTCAACTGCTGGAGTCATTAAGTTATACCCACCAGCTGAGCCTCTTGGAATAATAGTTACTTTTTGAACAACATTAGCATCTTCAAGTTTAATACCAATGACAGCATGTCCTGCTTCATGATATGCAACAGTTTTCTTTTCTTCGACTGTATATTTACGACTCTTCTTAGCTGGACCCATCATAACTCTATCAATGGCTTCATCTAAATCAGGTTCTAAAACTAATGTTCTATTATCACGTGCAGCTAGTAATGCTGCTTCATTTAATAAGTTTTCAATATCTGCACCAGTGAATCCTGGAATTCTACCAGCAAAATCATCAAAATTAATCTTTGGATCAATTTTCTTATTCTTTGCATGGACTTTAAGAATAGCTGAACGACCTCTAACATCGGGTAGAGATATCGTAATTTGTCTATCAAAACGACCTGGACGAAGAAGTGCAGGGTCTAATACATCAGGACGGTTTGTTGCAGCAATAATGATGATACCCATATTTCCTGTGAATCCATCCATTTCAACTAATAATTGGTTTAATGTTTGTTCTCTTTCATCATTCCCGCCACCAAGACCAGCACCACGTTGACGACCTACTGCATCTATTTCATCTATAAAGATAATACATGGAGAGTTTTCTTTAGCGACTTTAAATAAATCACGTACACGAGAAGCACCAACTCCGACAAACATTTCTACAAAATCAGATCCTGAAATTGAGAAGAATGGAACGTTTGCTTCACCTGCAACTGCTTTAGCAAGTAATGTCTTACCAGTACCTGGAGCACCTACGAGAAGTACACCTTTTGGAATTCTAGCTCCCATATCAACATATTTCTTAGGAGTTTTTAAGAAATCAATGAGTTCAACCATTTCTTCTTTTTCTTCTTCAATACCAGCAACATCTTTAAATGTTATTGTTTTTTCTCTATTTAATTTAGCTCTATTTTTTGCAAAATCAAATGCTTTATTATTTTGACCATTCGCATTTTTAAAGATAATGAATAATACAACGATAATTAAAATGAAAGGTACAATATTAATAATAACACTCCAGAATGTAAGTCCGGATAACTCTATAATTTGAGTTGTACCACCATAACCTTCCACAGTATCTAAAATAGCTTGTGCTTGATCAATTCTCATAACACGTTCAAATGAAATGATATCATCATACAATGGAGCGTATTGTTCATATACGGATCCTGAAACTGTTACTAAATCGTAATTATCTCCACCGATTAGTTCGTATTCAACTGATTCTATATGACCAGCACCTGCAGCTGCTTGGATTTCACTTGTTGTAAGGTCATTTACTTCACCAGCTAAAGCATCTCTTAAAAATAAGAAAATACCAATCATAATAATTAATGTAAAGATCATAATTAAATAATCTGGTTTTTTCTTCATATCTGGTTTTTTAGGCATTGGTTTTTTTGGTTTTTGATTCATATGCTCACCTCTTTATGCGCTTTCCTTTTTTGTATATACTTTAGGATTTAATATGCCAACATATGGGAGATTTCGATAGTATTCGTCATAGTCTAAGCCATAGCCTACTACAAATTCTTTAGGGATAGTTCTACCAACATATTTTGGAACATAAGGTTTTAATCTACCTTCTGGTTTATCTAATAAAGTTACAATTTCAACTGATTTTGCACCTCTGTGCATGAGCAGTTCAACGATTGTAACGATTGTATTTCCTGTATCAACGATATCTTCCACAATGATAACATTACGATTGGTAATTGGAATGTCTAAGTCCATTTTAATTTTTACATCACCTGATGAACTGATACCACCATGATAACTACTAACAGACATGTAAGCTATATCGACTTTTAATTCAATCTTTTTTGATAAATCTGACATAAAAGGCATACAGCCTTTAAGTAGACCCACTAAAATTGGACTTTTGTCTTTATAATCATGCGTGATTTGCTTTCCAAGCTTATCACAGATAATTTGAATTTCCTTTTCTGAAACTAATATTTCTGATATATCCTTATGCATGTTTTGACTCCTTTAGATTAAAATATACGCAATGCTCATCCCCAAGAGTTTGATTTAAATAAAAATCTTGAACCCATAAAATCTCATTGTTTTGGTCTGTTAAAACCCACAATTGATCACGTTTATCCATAGGTACTTTTTTATTTATAAACAAATCTTTTAACTTTTTATGCCCATAAGAATAGGCTAGTTTATCACCGTTTTTACGATGTCTTAATATGAATGGAAATGCTAATTTATTATAACATAATTTTTCTAATTCTTCAGTAGGAGTGTTTGAATTATTTAAAAATGTGAAAATAGCCACATTTGTTAGTTTATTTTCTCCGTTTTTAACTTCAATTTCATCAACATTTTTTTTAAATATTTCCTTTATTGAAGCCTTTTTATATGTTCTTGTAAAAAAATGCGTTTCAGATAGTTGATATCGTGCATTTGGTTTATTTTGAAGCAGCATTTCCTTTATGTGCATAATCATATCATAGGAAATATTAAAATGATGCGCTTCTAATAAATATGCAATCATGTCTTCTTGAATTGCAGGGTCTAAGGTTTGAAAGGTTGATAAATCAATTTCTTTTTTGTTAGTCAATAATGATAAAGTAGTTTTTCTAATAAATTTAAAAGCTTTTGTGACTTGCATATTATATTGTCCAATTTGATTTAAAAGATTGGAGTTTTCTTGCTTCATAATAGGAACAACAGCATGTCTATATCTATTTCTTAAATAGTTGTTTTCTTCATTGGATTCATCGTCTAAAAACGGGATCTGATTTTCTTTAACAAAAGCAAGTATTTCTTGTTTTGTTGTATATAGTAATGGTTTTACGTAATGGATAGTTTTCTCTTTATGGGCTAGTTGCATACCTGCATAGCCTAAAAGATTTGATCCTCTAGTTATTTTCATCAAAACATTTTCAAACAGATCATCTAAATGATGTGCAGTGAAAATATAGGTTGATTTAGTTACTTTTGCAGCTTCTTTTAAGTAATGAATTCTTAATTTATGAGCTTTGTGATGAAAATTTCCTTCATCGACTTTAATGAAGTAATAGTGGAATGGTATATTGTTTTGTTCGCAATATGATTTGACTAAGTCTGCTTCATCAGTAGATTGTTCACGCTTTAAATGATTGAAGTGAACAACTTCTATTTGATAATCTGTTTGCTTTAGCAAAAACAGAAGCATCATTGAATCTGCTCCACCACTGACTGAAACTATGCATTTTGCCTTTTTTGGGATTTTGACTTCTGTGTTTAATCTATCTATGATTTGTTGCAAACAAAACACCTCCGATATAATTATATTATATCATGTATTAAAGATCCTGCACGCATAGCGAGCAAAATAAAAATATCTGATGTGTTTTCTTATGATATAATGATACTCAAGTAGGAGGTATTCGATGATTATATTAGCAAGTGGGTCACCACGTAGAGCAAAATTATTAAAAGATGCTGGTATTGAATTTAAAATTGTTACCAGTGATATAGAAGAAACTTTTAATCCGGATTTAGAACCACAAGAAGTAGCAATGTATCTTGCAAGATTAAAAGCTAAACATATTGCTTTATCTTATAAAGATGATATCGTCATAGGGGCAGATACTATCGTCGTCTATAACAATCAAATCTTAGGAAAACCAATAGATCAAGAAGATGCTTTTCGCATGTTAAGCATGCTATCTAATCAATGTCACTTTGTATATACCGGTGTTTCAATCATTAAAGGTGAAGATGAAGATACTTTTTATGATCAAACAGAAGTTTGTATGAAACCTTTAAGTGAATTAGAAATTAAATCATATATTAGAACTTTGGAACCAATGGATAAAGCAGGTTCATATGGCATTCAAGGTGAAGGAAGACACTTAGTAGAAAAGTATGAAGGTGACTTTTTTACAATTATGGGACTTCCACTAAAAAAAGTTATAAATCAGCTTAAAAAACATATATAAATATAAAGACTTTTTATCAAAATGATATGTGGTCTTTTTATTTTTACAAATAAGTTTTATAATAGGAGTAACAAAACTATAAAAACGGGGTTATCAATATGGGGTTAAAAAAAGATTTAGTTGTTTATCAAGTCTATCCAAGAAGTTTTAAAGACAGTAATGATGATGGTATTGGCGATATCAAAGGGATCACTTCAAAGCTAGATTATATTAAGTCATTAGGTGTAGATATTATTTGGTTATCACCAGTATACTGTTCGCCTAATGATGATAATGGATACGACATTAGTGACTATTTAAATATAAATCCAGAATTTGGGAATATGAAAGATATGAACAAACTAATTTTAGAAGCTGAATTAAGAGGCTTAAAAATTATGATGGATTTAGTGATCAATCATACTTCCGATGAACATGAGTGGTTTAAAAAAAGTGTGGCAAATGATCCAAAATACAAAGATTATTATATTTGGAGAGATGAACCAAATAACTGGACAAGTTTTTTTGGTGGAAAAGCTTGGGATAAAATAGGAGATAAGTATTATCTTCATTTATTTAGTAAGAAACAACCGGACTTAAATTGGCATAATCCTGATGTAATGGAAGATATTAAAAAAGTAATGTCATTTTGGTTAGATAAAGGAATTTATGGATTTAGATGTGATGTTATAAATATTATTTTCAAATCAAGTTTAGAAAACGGGAAGAAGCATCTTGTTTTAACAGGAAAAGAACATTATCATCAACAAGAAGGTATGCATAAAATCCTTAAAGAACTAAGAAGAGATGTTTTAAATCATTATGATACTTTCACAGTAGGTGAAACTGTGATGGTAACACCAAAACAAGCCAATGATTTAATATATCCTGAAAATGAAGAATTAGATATGGTGTTTAGTTTTTCACATATGGAAGTTGACCAAGTGAGCAACAAATGGTTTAAGACGAAATTTAGACCAAAAAAATTGATGAAGGTTTTGTCAATGTGGCAAAAAGAAGTATATTGGAACGCAAACTATCTAGAAAACCACGATCAACCAAGATCGATATCTAGATTTGGAGATGATAAAAAATATCATAACCAAAGTGCTAAGATGTTAGCTACACTTTTGATGAGTTTAAAAGGGACTCCATACATTTATCAAGGTCAAGAAATTGGTATGACAAATGGAGAGTTTAAAACGATGAGTGAGTTTCAAGACGTAGAAACTCATACTATTTATCATGTTGCAAAAAAATTGGGGATCCCTAAAAAAATAAGATTTAAAATGATGCAAAAAACATCTAGAGATAATGCTAGAACTCCAATGCAATGGAATAAAGAAGGCGGGTTTTCAAAAGTTACTCCATGGTTAAAACAAAATCCAAACACTAAAGAGATAAATGTTTTAGACCAGGAACAAGATCATGATTCTATACTTAATTATTATCGTAAATTAATAAAAATTAGAAAGAATAATAAAGTACTTAGATATGGAGAATTTGAATCTGTTTTACAAACAAAATCAGTATTTATATTTAGAAGATTTGATAAGAAAAAAGAAGCAATCATCGTTCTAAACATGTCTAATAAAGAACAAAAAATTAAAAATGATTGTGAAGGAAAACTTATTATAAATAATATCAAGAAGAATGATTATAATTGTGTATTATCGCCCTATGAAGCGAGAATATACATAAAGGAGATATCTAATGATTAAGTTTAATAAACCATATTTTGTTATCGAGACAAATTCATTAACATATGCTTTTAAAACATTAGCTACAGGACACTTAGAACACTTATATTTTGGTGATAAGATTGTTGATTCTGATTTAGAATTCTTACATACAAAGCTAACTGCAAAAGCTCGTGGAGTTATTGATTATTTAGAAGAGCAAGGTAGAGATATCCCTCTTGATTTAATCCCCTTAGAATTTTCGTCTTCTGGTAAAGGTGATTATAAATTATCTCCTATAGAGTTAAAAATGCCTGATCAAACATTTGTTTCTGATTTTATATATTTTAAGCATGAAATTATAGAAGGCATCTTAGTTAGTGATAAGTTACCATCTCCATACGATGATGAAAAAAACACACAAACTCTTATAGTTACTTTAAAAGATACCAAGTTTAATATTTACGTAGATCTTGTCTATACAAGTTTTTATGATGTAGATATTATATCTAGAAAAACTATCATAAGAAATGAAGAAAAACAAACAATCAATTTAAGAAAAATCATGAGTATGAGTTTTGATATTTACGGATCTCAATATGATATGTTAACACTTGATGGTGGTGCAATTAAAGAAGCACAAAAACATATAACACCTGTTGCTTTTGGAACATATATCAACAGTTCTGTTACAGGAAACTCAAGTTATAAACATAATCCGGGTGTTATTTTACTTGAAAAAGGGACACATGAAGATTACGGTAATTGTTATGGATTTAATCTAATATATAGTGGGAATCATTATACAGCTGTTGATCAATCAAGTCATGGCATACTACGCGTGATGCAAGGTATTAATCCGGCTATGTTTGAATGGGATTTAAAATCAAATGAGTTTTTTGAAACACCTACAACCATCTTAAGTTTTTCATCTAAAGGACTAAATGATTTAAGTCATCACATGCATGATTTTGTAAACAAGCATCTTATTCCCAGGCAATTTAGAGAAGTAGATCGACCTATAGTTATTAATAGCTGGGAAGGATTTTATTTTGATTTTAACGAAAGAAAATTATTAGGATTAGCTAAAAAAGCTAAATCTTTAGGTATAGAATTATTTGTTTTAGATGATGGATGGTTCTCATCAAGAAATAATGATTTATCTGGACTTGGAGATTATGACGTTAATTTAAAAAAATTAAAACATGGATTAAATGGTTTATCAAAAAAAATACATCAAATGGGTATGAAATTCGGATTGTGGTTTGAACCTGAAATGATCAATCCAGTTTCAAAATTATATGAAAAACATCCAGAATATGCTATAAAAATTGAGGGTAGAGACCCAGCTTTAGGCAGACATCAACTCATTTTAGATATGATTAATCCAGAAGTGAGAAAATATATCATAGACGAAATATCACACATAATAGAAGATGCTAAACTTGATTATATCAAATGGGATATGAATAGAGATATGACAGATATGTTCTCAAAACATATTTCTAATCAAGGTATGTTCTATCATAGTTATATGTTAGGCTTATATGATGTCTTATCACAATTAAGAGAAAAATATCCTCATATTTTAATAGAAACTTGTGCAAGTGGTGGAAATCGTTTTGATTTAGGTATGCTAAGATATGGACCTCAAATATGGACTTCTGATAATACAGACCCTATCGCAAGACTATCAATACAAAAGGGTATATCTTATTTTTATCCTCAATCATGCATAAGTAATCATGTTTCTATGAGTCCACACGAACAAACATTAAGAAAAACACCTATAGATACTAGATTTAATGTATCAATGTTTGGTGTTTTAGGATATGAATTAGATTTTAAATTTTTAAATGCTTTTGAAATTAATTCAATAAAAAAACATATTGAAACGTATAAAGCATATCGGCATGTATTGCAATTTGGTAAATTTTATAGATTCAATGAAGATCCTAAAGTTCGTATGAATTTTCAAGTAAGTCTTGATGATACACATGTTATAGGGAACTATCAAGTATTAGCACAACCAAATCCTAATTTAGAAGTTTTAAAAATTAAAGATTTAGATCAAGAGAAAGTATATGATCTAAAATCATTAGAACAAAAACTACCTTTAGAAAAATTTGGGCACTTGATTTCACATGCCCTGCCAATTAAACTAAATCCTAATAAAGCTTTATTTAGATTGCTTTCAAGATTTAAGCAATTAGATAATGCAACTGAAGAAGCGCATATTTCAGGAAATGTTGGTATGAAAGGCTATAAAATGAAACAACAATTTATGGGCACTTACTATAATGATCAAACAAGAATGCTAGGCGATTTTGGCTCACAAATATATATAATAAAAGAAAGTAGATGATCGTATGAAACAAATCATTCCAATTAATTTTTCTTGGTATGTAAAAAAACATGAAGAAAAAGACTTAAAAAAAATAGACATCAAAGACTTTGAAGTCATAGATATTCCAAATCAACCAGTAAATATAGATAACAACTTCTTTAAATTAGATGATATTCGCCAAAAGTTCACCTATGTTTACTATATACAAGATATTGATTTTAAAAATCATAAAATCATTGAACTTCTTTTTGAAGGTGTAGCAATTGAAAGTGACATTTACTTAAATAAGACATTTGTTGGTCATCATCAAAGTGGATACACTCCTTTTAGTGTTGATATAACAAAACACATTGATCATTCTCTAGAAAAACAAGAGTTAATGGTTGTTGTTTCTGGAGAAGAAAGAAAAAACGTTCCTCCATTTGGTGGTGTCGTTGATTATTTAGGTTATGTTGGTATTTATCGCGAGGTCTATATTAATTTGTTAGATTCATCTTATATTAAAGATGTTTTTATGTACGCAAAAGACCCATTGAATAATAATCTATTAACATTTGAAGTTGAGACATCAAAAAACAAAGGTGTTTTAGATGTAGAAATTTTTGATATAGAACATAAATCTGTTATTCAAAAATCTATTTCTATTGATAATCTTAAAACATCATTTGAAATAGAAGTAAACAATAAGAAGTTATGGTCTCTTGATAATCCTTATTTATATGAAATCGTCATCAATTATAAAGATAAAGAGGTTTATGACATATATACTCATAAATTTGGATTTAGAACATTAGAATTTAGAGCAGATGGATTTTATTTAAATAATAAGCTTAAAAAATTAATTGGGTTAAATAGACATCAAAGTTATCCATATCAAGGATACGCGATGCCAAAATCAGCACAAAAAGAAGATGCGGATATTTTAAAAAGAAATTTAGGATTAGATATTGCAAGATCATCACATTATCCTTGTTCTAAGCACTTTTTAAATCGTGCTGATGAAATAGGGCTATTAGTTTTAGAAGAGATTCCTGGATGGCAATATATAGGCAATGACATGTTTAAAGAGATCACTTACGATTCTTTAAAACGCATGATACATAGAGATAGAAACCATGCATCTATATGTTTATGGGGAGTTAGGATTAATGAATCTGCAGATGATCATGATTTCTATTCAAAAACAAATGAGATTGCAAGATCTCTAGATCCATCTAGACAAACATGTGGGATTAGAAATTTTGATGGTAGTGAGTTTTTAGAAGATGTTTATACATATAATGATTTTTCTCATACAGGAAATAATCCTGGTGTTAAAAAGAAATTAGATATCGCGAAAAAAGATGTTCCTTATATGATATCAGAACATAATGGACATATGTTTCCTACAAAAGCTTATGATTCAGAACCTAAAAGATTAGATCAAGCTAAAAGACATCTACAAGTTATCAATGATATGATGAATCCAAAAAGCAGAATCAGTGGATCTATTGGATGGGTGATGAATGATTATCATACACACCCAGAGTTTGGAAGTGGAGATGGTATTTGTTATCACGGTGTAAGAGATATCTATCGCATGCCTAAAATGGCATCATATAGCTATTTATCACAAAAAGATACACCGTTTGTTTTAGAGCTTTCTTCTAATATGAATCTAGGAGAATATCCTGGTGGATTCATAGATGAAGTGTATGTTTTTACAAACCTAGATTCAATTAAACTTTATAAAAATGATCATCTTGTAGATACATTTTATCCAGATCATAAAGCTTATCCTCATTTAGCACACCCACCAGTAATCATAAGAGATTTTGTGGGTAAAATGATGGAAGAACAAGAAAATCTTAGTGCAAAAGATGCAGAAAGATTTAAAAAGATTATTAAGAAAGTTGCAACTCAAGGTACAAATCTTTCATTAAGATATAAATTAATGATGGCATGGCTGTTAAAAAAATATAAATTAACTTTAGATGATGGTATGAAACTGTTTTATAAATATACAACCGGTTGGGGAGATAAACTTGTATCTTATAGATTTGAAGGATATAAAGAAGAGGTAAAAGTTAAAGAAATAACCAAAACTTACGATGAATCTTTTATAGGTAAATTAAAATCTAACAAAACCGAAATGGTAATTGAGGACACATACGATACAATGAGATTTGAATTTACTTGTGAAGACACTAAAAACAATATTAAACAATACTCATTTGATCCTATTCAAATTGAGACTAAAGGATCTATTCAACTAATAGGACCCGCTATACAAACACTTAATTCAGGACAAATAGCTCTATGGGTTAGATCAATTAAAAAAGGTAAAGGTAGCATTAAAGTAACTCTTCGTGACCAAGTCATAGAAAAAGAGGTAATTGTTAAATGAGTTTGACATTTGAACAAAAAGTACAACTGCTAGATGGACTAGACACGTGGCATACAAAACCATTTGAAGGTTTAGATAGTATGTTAATGACTGATGGACCGCATGGCATTAGAAAACAAATAGATACGACTGATAATATAGGTGTTACTGGAAGTGTAAAAGCAACTTGTTATCCAACTGCAAGTCTTACTGCATGTTCTTTTGATCGTCTTATTATGAAAAAACTTGGAGAAAATATAGCTAAAGAAGCAATCCATCATGGAGTTCAAATGGTTTTAGGACCAGGTATCAATATTAAAAGAACGCCTTTATGCGGTAGAAACTTCGAATATATTTCAGAAGATCCATTTCTTTCAGGAGAATTAGCTGCAGCATATATTAAAGGTTCAGAAAGTATGAATGTTGGAACTTCACTAAAGCATTTTATTTGTAATAATCAAGAAAAGAACCGCTTCACGATTGATAGTATTGTTGATGAAAGAGCGCTTCATGAAATTTATTATAGTGGATTTAAAAGAGCTTTAAAAGAAAATCCAGCGACTATGATGATTAGTTATAATAAATTAAATGGGCAGTATCTCTCTGAAAATCCAATATTAAAAGATGTTGTAAGAAATAAATGGAATTATCAAGGTGTAGTTGTTAGTGACTGGGGTGCCATAAATAACCGAAGTGAAAGTGTTAAAATGACGTGTGATTTAGAAATGCCATCAAGTCATGGATATTGGACAAAAAAATTATTAGAAGATAGTTTAAAAGATGGTGTATTAAAACAAGAAATCTTGAATTCATCTTTAAGAGTTGAAAGCATGATTAAAAAGTATAAAAAACAAGAAAGTGTTGAAATTGATTTTAAAAAACAACATGAACTAGCACGTATGATTGCAAGAGAATCAATGGTCTTAACAAAAAATGAAGATATTCTTCCATTGAATGAAAAAGAAAATGTTGTTTTCATATCTGGTTTTTATGATCAAATGAGATATCAAGGTGGGGGTAGTTCACATGTTAACGCATCTGAAGTATCTAACATTATAGATATTGCGAGTAATTATTCTAAAAACTTAAAATGCGCAAAAGGATTTTCAATAGAAAACCAAAAAATAGACATTAAATTAGAAAAAGAAGCCTTAGAACTTGCTAATCAATCTAAAAAAGTGATTTATGCTGTTGGTGTTCCTGAGATTTTAGAAACTGAAGGTTTCGATAGAAAAACACTTGATTTACCATATAACCAAGTGGAATTATTTAAAAAATTATACCAAATCAATCAAAATATTATATTAGTTGTGATTAGTGGATCTGTTGTTAATTTAAAACCTTTTGAAAGATCTAAAGGATGTTTAATAGCATATTTAGGTGGGCAAGCTTCTTCACTAGCACTTATGGATATCTTATATGGCAAAACAAGTCCATCTGGCAGATTAGCTGAAACTTGGATAGATGATGCGAATATGTGTAATGTTTCAATAACAGATGATAATAATGCGATATATTATGATGAATCAATATTTGTTGGATATAGATATTATGAAACTTTTAGAAAACCTGTTAGATATCATTTTGGACATGGTCTAAGTTATGCAACTTTTATCTATAAAGACTTTTTAGTTGAAGAAGTTGATCACGAATATAAAGTAAGTGTTTCTGTTAGAAATACTGGGAAAATAGTAGCAAAAGAAGTTGTATTAGTATTTGTAGAAAATAATGAAAGTAGCGTTTATAAAGCTAAAAGAGAATTGAAAGCTTTTGATAAGGTTGAGTTAAAACCTAATGAAGTTAAAACTGTGTCATTTACACTAACAAAAGAAGATTTTAGTTTTTACGATATCTATCAAAAAAGATTTGTTAGAGAAACGGGTGATTATCAAATCCAGATATGTAAACATTCAGGACTTATCATAGATCAAGCAGAAATACATATCGAAGGTAAGGAAATCAAACATCCACTAGTAAGCTATAATCAATACGAGTATAATCCAATAGACTTTTCAAAAATTTATCAAAAAGATTTACCAATGAAAAATGTTAAACGAATGAGACCATATACACTCTCAACGACTATTCGTGAAGTAGAACACACATTGATGGGTAAATTAGTAAAAATTGCGATTTCAAATACCGCAGCTAAACAAACAAAGAAAATTCAAGATCATTGGATGAAAGAAGTTATAAAAAGGTCTTTAATGGAATCACCTATCCGTATGCTAGCTTTATTTAGTAATGAGACTCTATCGTTATATCAAGCAGAAGGTATAGTAGATATATTAAATTTAAAAATATTCAAAGGCATAAAAAAATTAAGAACTAAATCTAAGGGAGAATGAAGATGGCAACGATTCAAAAATTCGATAAAAAGTCGAAGTATGTGTATTCAACTGCAGCTATAGGAAGAGACATGATGTATGCTTTATATTCAACATATTTGCTAGTTTTTTTAACTAACGCAGTTGGATTACCAGATTGGGAGTTAGTAGCAGTAGGGGTCATTATTGCAATCGCTAGAGTGTGGGATGCGATCAATGATACATTCATGGGTATTATTATTGATAATACAAGAAGTAAATTTGGTAAATTTAAACCTTGGTTATTGCTTGGTGCAATAACTTCAGCAGTTGTCTTCTTTGCATTATTCCAAGATTTTGGATTGTTAGGATGGCCGTTTGTTGCAGTATTTTCGATACTTTATGTATTATCAGGGATGACGTTTACGATGAATGATATTAGTTATTGGTCAATGTATCCTACGTTTACAACTGATCCAAAAGAAAGAGAAAGCATTGGATCATTAGCGAGAATATTTGCTAGTTTAGGTATGTTTATTGTGATTGCATTTGTGCCTATTTTTTACCAAAATTATGCAGGTGGGCCTAGACAGGCATTCATGATATTAGCAATTGTTATAGGGCTTATATTTATAGGATCACAAGTTGCAGTTTTCTTTTTTGTTAAAGAACCAAAAAACGCAATTACTCATGTTAAACAAGAAAAAACTCAATTTAAAAATCTATTAAAAATTATATTTAAAAATGATCAATTAGTTGTCATTATTGTTGCGATACTGTTATTTAATACAGGATATTTTATCACTACTGCATTAGGTATCTATTTCTTTGATTTCGATTTCAATCGCTATGGTGGGACAGAATTTATGATCTTTTCTGGAATTCTTGCGGTGAGTCAGTTAACGGCAATTTCACTATTCCCATTACTCTCACGTAAGATTGGTAGAAAAAATGTGTTTACACTTGGTGTAATTTTAGTTGTTATTGGATATTTATTATTTATGAGTGTTAAATATATACTTCCAATGAATATGTTATTTATTGGAATCGCCGGATTAGTTTTATTTAGTGGGCAAGGGTTCATTCAAGTTCTAGTTCTGGTAATGCTTGCAGATACTATAGAATATGGACAATGGAAATTAGGAACCAGAAATGATAGTGTTGTATTTTCTATTAATCCTTTTGTTACTAAATTAGCTACAGCATTTCAAAATATCGTAGTTACAATGACATTAGCTTTTTCAGGATTAAATTCAAAGGTTATTAAGCCGGTAGCTGATGCAGTCAATAGTAATCCAGATATGGAAACTGCTGAAATTAGAACCTTAATTTCAACTCTCGTTGACGATAAGATGTTAATATGGTTGAGAGTTTCTATGATTGTGCTCCCACTTATATTAATTATTGCATCTTACATCATTTATAGATGGAAATATAAATTAGATGAAAAAATGTATAAAGAAATTACAGCAGATTTATTAAAAAGAGTTTCAGCAGAAGAATAATTAAAATAAAAAAAGAGGCAATCGCACGCGATTGCCTCTTTCATTTATTTTTCTTTTCGTTTGATATTTAAATCTTCTAATTCAGATTTAGTGAAATGATATTTTTCATGACAAAAATGACATATGATTTCTGCACCTTCATCTTCATCTATAAGTTCTCTCATTGTTTGTTCATCTAAAGAACAAAGTGATCTAGCAAAACCATCTTTACTACAATGACAAACATAACTTAAATCCTTTTTATCTAAAATTTTTGATGTGCCATCAGAAAGAAGAGAAATAATTTCTTCAGGTGTCTTTCCTTCATGAATTAAAGTTGAAATAGGTTTTAAATTAGATATGACTGATTCTAGATGTGTAATAACTTCCTCGCTAGCGTCAGGCATAAGTTGTAAAATATATCCACCACTAGCTAATACGCTCTGATCGGTATTGACAAGAACACCTAAGCCGATAGAAGTTGGGACTTGTTCACTTAAAGCAAAATAGTATGTGAAATCATCAGCTATTTCTCCTGTTTGTATTTCAGAAGAAGATGTAAAAAACTCCTTCATGTTTAAATCTTTAGTAATATAGATAACACCTTTTCCTACAGCTTCACCTACATTTAATTTCCCTTTTTTAGGTCCATCGGTATATTTAATATAAACTTCAGGATTATTAATTTCTCCTCTAACCTCACCTTTCGAGTTAGCTTCTACAAGCATAGAAGAGATAGGCCCATCACCTTTGATTCTTAAGGTTATACGTTCATCTTTTTTATACATTAACCCCATCATTACAGATACGGTTAAAAATCGTCCAAATGCTGCAGTAGCGGTTGGCCATGTTTTATGGATTTGTCTAGCGTGTTCAACTAGGTTAGTTGTATGTGCTGCATATATTCTTACAGATTTATCGTAAGCGGATGCAATTAAAGCATAATCTTTCATATATTCTCATTTCCTTTTCAATGATATTGTAGCATAATTGCACTGTCTTTAAACTTATGATACAATAAATCGGGTGAATTTTATGTCATTTAAGATTAAAGATTTAGAAATTAAAAATAAAATCATACTTGCACCAATGGCTGGAGTATCAAACAGCGCTTTTCGTGTACTTGCTAGAAAATATGGTGCGGGCTTAGTTTTTGCTGAAATGGTTTCTGATAAAGGACTGCTTCATAAGAATGAAAAAACATTAAATTTACTTTATATGACGGACTATGAAAAACCTATGGCTCAACAAATATTTGGATCAGATTTAGAAACTATGGTTGATGCCGCTGTTTATATTGATAAGCATAGCAATTGTGATGTTATCGATATTAATATGGGATGTCCTGTTCCAAAAGTTGCAGTTAAAGCACAAGCTGGGGCATCGTTAATGAAAAATCCAGATAAAATATATGATATCGTTAAAGAAATCGTCTCAAGAGTATCTAAACCAGTTACAGTTAAAATAAGAAGTGGTTGGGATTTTAATAGTATTAATGCAGTTGAAGTTGCAAAAAAAATTGAAGCTGCTGGTGCATCTGCAATTACAGTGCATGCAAGAACTAGATCACAAGGATATTCAGGAAAAGCTGACCTTGATGTTATTAAAAATGTTAAACAAGCTGTTAGTATTCCTGTTATAGGTAATGGCGATGTTATTGATGGTGCGAGTGCTAAACATATGTTAGATTATACTGGATGTGATGCAGTAATGGTCGGACGTGGTGCTTTAGGTAATCCATGGATATTTAGAGAAATAGAAGCTTACTTAAAAGATGGAACAATATTAGATAAACCTACATATGAAGAAATTAAAGAAATGATGATTCTTCATTTTAAAGCTTTAATAGAATTGAAGGGTGAACATGTTGCATGTCTTGAAATGAGAAGTCATGGTCCATGGTATTTAAAAGGAATTCCTCATGCATCAACGCTTAGAAAGCAATTGTCTCATATTAATAATGAGGATGAGTTTATTGAACAAGTGAATTATTTCTTTGATCATGATGTCATAAATCAATAATAAATAAGGATGAATGTTCTTTTGAACACTCATCCTTTTATTTTAAATATTTTGTACATATTTTTTATATTGTTTTAACTGTTCTGGAGATAATATTGTTTTTACATAAGTGCCATCATCTTCATATTTGGTTTCTAAAATTGTATTATTTTCTTTTAGAATAGAAAAAATGTTACCTTGATCAAAAGGAATTTTTAGAATGTGAATTCTATTGTCTTTATATAAATGGCCATAAATTGCATCAATTAATGAATCAATATTCTCTTTTGTTCTGTTAGATACAAAGATATAGTCTTCATCAATAGCAGGAGTAATTGTCGCGATTTCTTTTTTTGTTAAAACTAAAAGTCTTTCAACTTGATCTGCATTTATTTCTTTTAAGACTTGTCTTGTAACATCAATTTGTAATTGATCAAAATAAGCTCCATCTACAACGTGAATTAATAAATCAGCGTGAACGACATCACTTAACGTTGATTCAAACGAACGAACTAGTTCATGAGGAAGTTTATTAACAAACCCAACAGTATCAATTAATATAAAAGGCGGGTTATTGTCTTTTTGTAATTTTTTTGCTTTTGTAGATAATGTTGCAAAAAGCATATCTTTTTCTAAGACATCTTCAGAATCATGATGAAGTGCATCGCTTAAGGAATTCATTAATGATGATTTACCAGCATTTGTATAGCCTACTAAGGCAACAACGGGAATCTGATTTTTTGCTCTACGCTTACGAGAAACTTCTTTTTCTTTTTTTATTTTTTCTAATTCACTTTGAATTTGACCGATTTCTCTTAAAATTTTTCTACGATCTAGTTCAAGTTTTGTTTCACCAGGACCTTTAGCATTATAAGTACCCCCACCTTGTCTAGATAATGAATTACCTAAACCAATAAGACGAGGAAGTGTATAATATTTTTGTGCAAGGGCAACTTCTAATTTTGCTTCTTTAGTTTGTGCTCGAATTGCAAAAATAGACATAATCAAAAAGCTACGATCAATAACTTGGCAATCTAGATCTTTTTCTAGATTTTTTAATTGTGCTGGTGATAATGTATCATCAAATATAACGATGTCAATATCAAGTACTTCGATCATCTTTTTGATTTCTAATACTTTTCCACTACCAATATAATATTTTGGTGTAACTTTCTTTGCATTTTGGCATACTTTATCTTTTGTTTTTATGCCAAGAGCATCTGCTAGATGCTCAAGTTCATCAAGTGATTTTAAAACGGCTTTTTCATCTTGATAAACATTTAAACCGACGAGTATTGCTTTATCCATAATTTACCTCTTTGTGTGTTATATAACAAACTGCTCGTATTCGGTTACTTTTTTAAAATAATTCGAAAGAGCTTTTAATTAAAGATTTGATAGTATAAGGTTAATGTTCATGGTTATACCTCCTTAAATTGTATACATTATATATACAAACATATTATAACCTTTTAATTTGTGTATAACAAATATTACTTATACAAAATACATAAAAAACAAGAAAATCTATAAAGAGCGACTGGCTAATTAAAGAATTAAATATATGATATAATAAAAGTATCTTACAAGCAACATACTTTTATATTTAAGGGAGGCATAATATGCAAAAAATTACTAGTATTTGTGAAAAAATGGGTGTGCAATCAGACGAGTGTATACCATTTGGTTTTTATAAGGCAAAAATTGATTTAAAAATGATGAAAAGATTAGAACAAAAAAAGGATGGCAAACTTGTTCTAGTTACAGCGATTAATCCTACACCTGCTGGTGAGGGGAAAACAACAATTTCTATTGGACTTGCTCAAGGATTAAAAGAAATTGGAAAACACCCAGTTCTTGCATTAAGAGAACCAAGTCTTGGACCAGTTTTTGGTTTAAAAGGTGGAGCAACTGGAGGCGGATTATCCAGTGTAGTACCTATAGATGATATTAATCTTCATTTTACAGGAGATCTTCACGCAATCACTGCAGCAAATAATCTTTTAAGCGCATTAATTGATAATCATATATACCAAGGTAACGAATTAAAAATCAAAAGAGTCACTTGGAAACGTGCAATGGACATGAATGACCGTGCACTAAGATCTATTGAAACACCTTCAAGAAAAGATGGATTTATCATAACTGCAGCATCAGAGATTATGGCTATCTTAGCACTTGCTCTTGATTTAGATGATTTAAGAACTAGAATTAATAAAATATTAATTGGTTATAACGAAGACAATGATCCAGTATTTGTTAAAGATTTAGGTGGAGCAGATGCACTTGTCTTATTATTAAAAGAAGCAATCAATCCAAATTTAGTCCAAACAATTGATGGTGTACCAACATTAATTCATGCTGGTCCATTTGCAAATATAGCTCATGGATGTAATAGTGTTGTAGCTACTAAAATGGCTTTAAAATTAGGTGATTATACAGTTACTGAAGCTGGATTTGGTGCAGATTTAGGGATGCAAAAATTTCTAGATTTGAAAGTGCCATATTTACCAAAAGCTCCAGATGCAGTTGTTATCGTAACAACCATAAGAGCTTTAAAATCTCATGGTAAAGCTGAAGATTTTAATAAAGAAGATATTAAAGCAATGAAATTAGGGTTGCCTTTATTAGAAAAACATATTGAAAATATTAAGAACTTTGGTATGAATTATATTATTGCTCTCAATCATTTTTATAATGATAGTAGTGAGGAAATCAAAGTATTACTTGACTGGGCAAATGAGCGGAATTATCCGATATCTCTTTGTAAAGGATTTAGTGAAGGTGGGTTAGGTATGGTTGATTTAGCAAGTAAAATCGTTGAAATCACCAATAAAGAATCACATCTAGTCCATACCTATGATGAAGCAGATTTACCAAGAGTTAAAATTGAGAAAATAGCTAAGAAAATATATGGAGCTAAAGATGTTGCATTCTCAGATAGAGCATTAAGACAATTAGATAAATACGAAGAACTTGGTTGGAATTTACCTATTTGTATGGCTAAAACACCATTATCAATTTCAGGATCTTCCAAATTAGTTGGATTACCTAAAAATTTCACATTAGAAATTAATGACATAAAACCTTCAATGGGTGCTGGATTTTTAGTTGCATTAACTAAAGGTATCATGACAATGCCAGGATTAAATAAAACACCTAGAGCATTAGAAATGAAACTTGATGAAAACGGCAATCTTATAGACTAGGAGGAACTTATATGATTTTATTAGATGGTAAAGCTTTAAGTATTAAAAGAAACTTGGAATTAAAAGAAAAAATAGAAAGAATTGTTTCTAATAATTATAGAAGTCCTAAACTTGCGATTATATTAGTTGGGAATAACCCAGCAAGTCTTTCTTATGTTAAAGGCAAAAAAAGAGCATGTGAACTTGTAGGTATTAAACATGACATGCATCATTTAGATGAAAACATTTCACAAAAAGAATTAGAAGATTTAATTATAAATTTAAATGAAGATGATTTGGTAGATGGTATTTTACTACAATTACCAATCTCTAAACATCTTGATGATAGCTTATTAATTGATATGATATCAAAAAATAAAGATGCAGATGGTTTTCATGTAATTAACCAAGGATACTTATACCAAAAGAAGAAAACAATATATCCAGCTACACCTAAAGGTATTATGACAATGCTAAAAGCATATGACATTAATCTTTTAGGAATGAATGCTGTTGTTATTGGAAGATCCAATATTGTTGGTTTTCCTGTTGCAAGACTTCTAATGGATCAAGGTGCAACCATTACAGTGTGTCACTCAAAAACAAAAGATGTATCTATGTATACTAAACAGGCAGATATTATAGTAGTAGCTGCGGGTAGACCACATATTTTAACTAAAGATATGGTTAAAAAAGGAGCAATTGTTGTTGATGTTGGTGTCAATAGAGTAGATGGCAAACTTATTGGAGATGCAGATTTTTCTGATTTAAAAGAGGTATGTTCATATCTAACACCGGTTCCCGGTGGAGTTGGACCTATGACTATACATAGTCTATTAGAAAATACATTTGAATTATATTTAGAACATATAGCAAAATAACCTTTACAAATCACTATGAAACTTGATATACTATTTGTGTATATAATTATCGTATAAGTTATCTATGATGGAGATAACGTTTCTACCGGAATGCCTTATATTCCGACTACGATTAATTAAACATTTAGGGGTTGTTTTTCTAAACGTAGCCTTGATATGCGTATAATTATGATACATCAAGGGGCGAAGTGGGTAATGTAACATCGCTTTTATTTAAAAACACCGCACTTTTGGGGTGTTTTTTTTACCGATATAATGCTAAAATAATAATGTGCTTTAAAAAGGAGATTGATTAAATGAATATATGGCATGATATAAGTAAATCACGTATAACACCAGATAAGTTTATTGCGTGTATTGAAATATCTAAAGGCTCAAAGAAAAAATACGAACTTGATAAAGATACTGGTATGATTATATTAGATAGAATACTATTTACTTCAACTCATTATCCAGCTAATTATGGGTTTATTCCTAGAACTTATGCAGGAGACAATGACCCACTTGATGTTTTAGTTTTATGTCAAGAAGATATTGAACCATTATCCATTGTTGAATGTTATCCCATTGGAGTTATGAAAATGATTGATTCTGATGAAATTGATGAAAAAATTATAGCGATCCCATTTGGTGATCCTTCTCTAACACAATATAAAGATATTCATGAACTTCCAGCTCATTTATTAACTGAAATGGGACATTTTTTTGAAGTCTATAAATCTCTTGAAGGCAAGAAAACTTATATCCTTGATATTGAAGGTAGAGAAGCAGCAAAAAAAATCATTTTAGAAAGCATGAAAACATACGAAGAGAAATTCGGAAAGACAGGTCGATGATTTATGGGTAGAGCGTTTGAAGTAAGAAAAGTTGCAATGGGTAAAACTGCAGCTGTTAAAAGTAAACTATATGCCAAATATGGTAAAGAAATATATATGGCAGCTAAAAGTGGTACACCTGATCCAGAATTAAACCAAACATTAAAAAGAATTATTGAAAAAGCAAAAAAAGATCAAGTTACTGCAGATGTCATTAAGCGTGCAATTGATAAAGCCAAAGGTGGTTCTGAAGAAAGTTATTCAGAAGCAAGATATGAAGGCTTTGGGCCAGGAAATTCAATGATTATTGTTGAATGTTTAACTGATAATGTCAATAGAACAATTGCTGAAGTTAGAAACGCCTTCACAAAAACAAATGGTAAATTAGGTGTATCGGGTTCTGTGCTACATCAATTTAATCACCAAGCTGTATTTACAGTTCCTGAATTGACTGAAGATGAAGTCTTAGAAACATTAGTGTTAAATGATGTAGATGTGACTGATATAGAAGCTGAAGAAGATGGTGTGACTATTTTAGGTGATGCTAAAGATTACAACCAAATAAGAACTGCATTTACTGATGAAAATCCTGAACTTGAGTTTATTACTGATGAAATTATGTGGCTGCCAATCATGGATACAGAATTAACATCTGAAGAAGATCAAAGTACATTTCAAAGATTGTTAGATATGTTAAATGAACTTGATGATGTGCAAGATGTTTACCATAATGTTAAACAAGACTAACATGAATTATAAAATGTCTAAAATAGGTTAAAAAATAGTAAAGATGATCGCATGAAAGTGCTTTAGGTCATCTTTTTATTTATTTCTTATTATGTTATAATAAGTCGAAGACTACGCTAGGAGGAAAGTATGAAATTAAAAACAAGTGATCCTTTAATGGATAAGTTCATTCAAAGTGAGAAAAACAGGCAAGAATTCAACATTGAATTAATTGCATCTGAGAATTTCGTTTCACAAGCTGTATTAGAAGCACAAGGTTCTATTTTAACTAATAAATATGCTGAAGGCTATCCTAAAAAAAGATATTATGGCGGATGTGAATTTGTTGATGAAATTGAAACTGAAACAAAAAATAGATTAAAAAAATTATTTGATGCTAAGTTTGTTAATGTTCAACCTCATTCAGGATCTCAAGCAAATATGGCTGTATATCATGCGCTTCTAAATCCAGGAGATGTTATTTTGGGTATGTCATTATCTGAAGGCGGGCATTTAACGCATGGATATTACTTGAATTTCTCAGGTAAGTTATATCAAAGCTTTTTCTATGGTGTAGATAAAAAAACTGAGATGATCGATTATGATGAAGTAAGAAAAATAGCTTTAGAAGTAAAACCTAAATTAATTATTGCTGGAGCTAGTTCATATTCTAGAATTATTGATTTTAAAAAATTTAGAGAAATTGCTGATGAAGTTGGCGCTTATCTTCATGTTGATATGGCACATATTGCAGGATTGGTTGCGGCAAAAGTTCATCCTTCGCCTATGGAATTTGCAGATGTTGTTTCGTCAACTACTCATAAAACATTAAGAGGACCACGTGGTGGAATTATCTTAACAAATAACGAAGAGATTGCTAAAAAAATAGATAAAGCAGTTTTCCCTGGTATACAAGGTGGACCTTTAATGCATGTGATTGCAGCAAAAGGTGTCGCTTTTAAAGAAGCACTAGATGAATCTTTCACAACTTATCAAGAACAAGTTGTAAAAAATTCAAAAGCATTAGCCAGCGCATTAAGTAAATTAGGGTGTCGTATCGTCAGTGGTGGAACTGATAATCATTTATTATTAGTTGATGTTAAATCACAATATAAAGTTACGGGACTTAAAGCTGAAACTGTATTACATGAAGTTGGTATTACATGTAATAAAAATGGACTTCCTTTTGATGATGAAAAACCACGATATACAAGTGGCATTAGATTAGGAACACCTGCTGTTACAACAAGAGGATTTAAAGAAGAAGAAATGGAAATGATTGCTCTACTGATAGACAAAGTATTGAAAAATATTGATAACGAAGATATTTTAAATCAAGTACGAGATGAAGTCATAAAAATAACTAAAAAATATCCGTTATATTAGAAAGGAAATTAGAAATGATTGAGAAGACGAGATTTATTCCTGATGGTAAAAAAGAACTAAAGAAACTTCCAATAATAAATTACACTGATTCTAAATACTTATACTATCCAGTAACAAGTTCTAGATGTGCAGATGGTGAAACATGTGTGCGAGGTGGTCAATTTGTAAAAGTTGGTGAAGTAATCGGGACTAGAAAAGGTGCGTTTTTTGAACAACCTATGCACGCTACAGTTAGTGGAGAGGTTGTTGGAACTGAAAAACACATGGATCAAAGTGGAAAATCTGTAGATTGTTTAATCGTAAAAAATGATTTTAAATATGAGTTGCATAAAACCATAAAAGATCGAACAGATGAAGAAATTAATGCTTTAACAAAAGAAGATTTTGTTTCGATTGTTAGAGAAAAAAGTTTAGTAGGATTAGGAGGTAGTGCATTCCCTACTTATATTAAGTTGAGCACAAAAGACAAAATCGATGTCGTTGTGGCTAATGGAGTTGAATGTGAACCTAATTTAATCAGTGATTATGCGTTAATGTTAACTAATCCTAAAGCTATCATTGAAGGACTTATATATGCAATGAAAGCATCTGGTGCTAAAAAAGGAATTATTGCTATTAAAAAGAAATATAAAGAAATCGATGAACGTTTATCTTTTGAACTTCGTGAATATAGCGATTATGATATTGAAGTCGTAAAAATAGGAAATTTTTATCCACAAGGATGGGAAATACTTACAATTAAAAATGCTTTAGGCATTAAGATTCCTCAAGGGGAACTATTGTCAAAATATGGTGTTCTGAATTTTAATGTTTCTACATTAGCTAGTATTTTTGCAGCTGTAAAACATAACCTGCCTGTATTAGAAAGATATATCTCTCTAAGTGGTGATGGTATAACAAATCAAAATTTTAGAGCTCGAATTGGAACATTAATGACTGAATTAGTTGAAAGTGTTGGAGGCTATAAAGATATAGAAATTCCTAAAGTTTTAATTTTAGGTGGTCCAATGATGGGTGTCAATGTATCACAAGATGATATTGTCATGACACACACAACAACATCATTGATTGTTCAAAACCAAGTAGATCTTCATGAAGAACCATGTATCCATTGTGCTTCATGTGTTTATTCTTGTCCAGTTGGAATTCAACCTGTTCAAATCATGAATGCATATAAGACAAGAGATAAAGATATGATTAAGCATTTAGGAATTAATAAATGTATTGAATGTGGGCTTTGTTCATTTGTATGTCCATCTAAAATTCATTTAACTGAAACCATGCGCAAAGCAAAACGCTTTGCGAGCAAATAGGAGGTTTACGCATGCAAACAATAAAACAAACAAGCCCTTATGTTCGTAAAGATGTAAGTACAAAACGTATGATGATTGATGTGTTAATTGCATTAACTCCTGTTGTGATGTTTTCAATTTACAGATTCGGAATGGATTCACTAATTAGAATATTAGTTTCATTAGTGGTCATGGTAGGATTAGAAGCAATTGCTTTTGGCATGATGCATAAGCCTGTTAAAAGTGATGACTTTAAAGAAAGATTTAAATCTAGATATAAAGATTTTACAATTAATAATATAACTGCTCCTGCAGTAAGTGCAATAATATTTGCAATGTTATTACCATCTAAATTACCAATATACGCAGTTGTTGCTGGTGCCGGTTTCGGTATCATAGTAGCTAAAATGCTGTTTGGTGGAATGGGTTCTAATATTTTTAATATTGCTGCAGCAGGACGTATATTTATAGGTTTAGCATTAGCAGATATGTTTACTGGCACTTATGATGGTGTTGATTTGATTGCTGGAGGAACTGCATTAACCGCGATTAGAACTGGTGCAGGGTTTCCATACACTTTAAATAGTTATCCATTAATTGATATGTTTTTAGGAAACATACCTGGCTCAATGGGTGAAATAAGTGCTCTAGCTATTTTGATTGGTATGATTTATTTATTAATTCGTAAATCAGCGGATTTTAGAGTGATTGTATCATCTCTAGCTACATTTACATTGTTAATATTTGTTGCAGGATTAAAATTATATCCTGAGCAAGTTGTTGAATATACTTTATTCCACTTACTTTCAGGTGGTATATTATTTGGAGCTGTCTTTATGATTACAGATCCTGTAACGTCACCAACCTCAAGACCAGGAAGATGGATTTATGGGATATTAGTTGGATCAATAGTTGTCTTAATTAGATTATTTGGAGCATATCCAGAAGGTGTAGCTTTTGCATTAATATTTTCAAATATGTTTGTCCCATTAATTGATTATCCTCAATGGGCTACAAATAAGTATAAGCCTGCTTTCTTTATCGGAACTAGCGTAGCAATCCTAGCATTAGTTGCTATAGTATTCTTTGGTGTAGGAGGTATTGCATAATGAAAAAATTATTTGAGAAAAAACCAATGGTTTATTATACTTTTGTACTTGCAGTTGTTTCAATTGCTTGTGGTGTTGTTATCGGTGGTGTAAATTATTTAACTGCACCAGTGATTGCTGATAATTTATTAGAAGCAAAAGTTGAAGCTTTTGAAACTGTGCTGGAAGGCATTGTTTCGTTTGAAGAAATTGAGTTAACAGATGATTATCCATCAAGTATTCAAAGTGTCAATATGGCATATGATGCAAAAATAACTGATTCTTCGAAGCAATTGATTGGTTATATTTACGAAGCATATAATACAAACAAATTTGGTGATATGACGGTTGTTGTAAGTGTTGGACTAGATGGAAAAGTTTTGGGAGCTACATTTGTTGCTATTGAGCAATCTCTTAATGTTCCTGCAACAAGAACAAATTTATCTCTCTATATAGGATCAGATATTACTGATTTAACGCCTAGTGGTGATATACTTGCTGGTGCAACTTATAGTTTAGCAACTCTTAATGAGATGCTAGTTGATATTGCAACTGCCCACAATTTAGCTGCTAGTGAAACTATTGCAGTTAATCCTTTTAACAAGAATCAAAACGAGTTAAAATTTATTATAAGTGAGGTGGCATAATATGAAAAGACAAAATTTATTCTTACTTATTAATTTAGGAATTATGTTAGTTATTGGATTGGCATATATTATAGTCAATCAAAGCGTTGTGCTTCATGATGATGAAGATAAATTATTTGGACAAAAGGTTGATTTAATAAATGGGCAACAATTAGTAGAAATTCCTGAGTTGTCTGTATCTTCACGTAATATCCATATTATAGATTATAAGTGGACAGCAGTAGATAAAAATGAAGATGTTGTTGGTACTGTATATCATGTTATTATTAAAAATGATTTCCCATTAGCTGGGACAGACCTTGATTATGGAGTTATGGAATTTTTAGTTGGTATTGATACTTATAATGAAGTTTTCGTTCAATATATAAGAATTTATCAATCAAGTTGGGCTGTTGTGGGTATTCAAAAATATATACAAGATAATTACAATGGCATCAGTTATTTAAGTGTGAATGATGTTCCAAGTTTTGATGCAGACATCGTTTCGGGCGCTACAGAAAATCCAGCAACTGTATCAACAGATAGTGTAAAAACAATGATACAAGATGTTATAGTTCTTCATTACAATCTTGCTGAAGAAGATCCATATGTAGATATATTTGGTATTATGGATTATGACTTATCAGTTGACGCTACATTTATTCCAACAGAACATATTACAACAAAACTTATTGTTAGTGATCAAACAAATGAACTTGGTTATATTTATAGTATTACAGGTAGAGGTGAGTATCAAGATGGAGCATATGATACCATCGTGATAAACATTGTATTTGATATGACTGGTGAAATTGTAGGAGTCTTATTACCTGAAGAAACATATAATCATTCAATCGGTTCATATGGTAACAAAAATAAAACCTATGTAGAAGAATATGTAGGATTAACATTAAATGATATTCAAGCAAAAGTTGATTCAAATGGTAGTCAAGATGTTACAGCGGGAGCTTCTAATACAAGAGCATTAATTGATGCCTTATTAGAATTCTTCGTAAGTGAGGTGAACTAGATGACAGAAACTAAAAAAATACCGGTTAAAAAAATACCTCCTAAAAAAGTTAAGGAAAAAGAAGAAAGTTTAATGGATATCTTTACAAAAGGTATTTGGAAAGAAAATGGAATCTTTGTAATGGTTTTAGGGATGTGTCCAGCATTAGCGGTAACAGCAACATTTGAAGGCGCATTTGGTATGGGAATCTTGGTTATGATCATACTTACATTAACCAATACATCAGTTTCATCGATTAGAAAATTTGTACCTTCAACAGTAAGAATTCCAGCTTATGTAATTATTATTGCGACTGAAGTTACAGTATTAAAAATGGTTGTTGATGCATTTGCACCATCACTTGCAGCTGAATTAGGTGTCTTTATTGCACTTATTACTGTAAACTGTGTAGTCTTTGGTAGAGCCGAAGCATTTGCTTCTAAAAATAAAGTCTTTCCATCTATGTTAGATGGTCTAGGCGTTGCACTTGGTTTTGGTATTTCATTATCCATGATAGGTTTTGCTAGAGAATTTTTTGGAACTGGCATGATTAAATTTGGACAAGTTTTACCACTTGGATTTGAATATACATTACTTGGAAATGCTGGTTTAGATAAATATGCATTCTCAGTATTAGTACAACCTCCAGGAGCATTCCTTATGATTGGATTCTTACTTGCAATTATTACTGCAATAAGACAATCAAAGAAAACGAAAGGAGCTAAGAAATAATGAGTTTACTTGCGATATTAATTTCTGCAATGTTAATTAATAACATTGTCTTAATGCAATTCTTAGGTCTATGTTCATTCTTTGGTGTGTCTACTAAGATGAAGTCAGTTGTTGGGATGGGATTTGCAGTTATTGTTGTTATTTTCTTAGCAGCACTTATTACATTTCCGTTATATCATTATGTTTTAGTACCATTAAATATAGCTTATATTGATACGATTGCATTTATCCTAGTAATCGCATCACTAGTACAATTAACAGAACTAGTCATTAAACGTGTGAGCACAAGCTTATACAAAGCTTTAGGAGTTTATCTTCCTTTGATTGCAACAAACTGTGCGGTATTAGGAGTTGCATTAAATAATGTAGCTGTACCACAAAGTTACATACAAGCAATGACATATGCTCTAGGTTCAGGATTAGGTTTTGCATTTATTATTATTACATTTACTGCAATTCGCTTAAGATTAGATAGTGCGAACGTGCCAAAAGCACTAAAAGGTATGCCAATTGCGTTAGTAACTGCGGGGCTTATGGCTCTAGCATTTATGGGATTATCGGGGCTTATCTAATGGAACAATTCTTAATATTAATGGCTATTTTAATTGGAATCATTGTTTTATATGTTGGCACAATGTATTTAAACAGTAAAGTAGCTGTTCCAGAAAGTTGTAAAGAAGCATACCTAGAAGCACAACATTGTGAATCGTGTGCTTCAAGAGATGGCGGAAGTTGTGGGTTTAGCGACACACTTGAATTCATGAAGGAGGTTAAATTATGATCGAAGTATTATATCCTTTCATGGTTTTAGGCGTATTAGGTGCATTAATGGGCGTAATTTTATCACTTGCACATAAATATCTAACAGTTGTTGAAGATCCGCGTATCAATGAAGTTGAAAAATTATTACCTAACTATAATTGTGGTGCTTGTGGTACACCAGGGTGTCATGCATTTGCAGAAGCAATAGTTACGGGTGAAATTAAAAGCCTTTCTAAATGTAAACCAGGGAAAGCTGATAAACATTTCAATCCTATTTTGGAGTACTTAAAAGAACATCCAAATGCGGATGGATCAAATGTAGATGTGAAGATTTAGGACATTAAATATGTCCTTTTCTTTATGTTGTTATGATATAATAAAAAAGATAAAACTTGAAGAAGGTATCAAATGAGAAAACTATTTATTTTAGGCATGATGTTAAGTTCATTATTAATGTTAACCGCATGCCGATCACAAGAAATATATATATTTAATTTCTACGACTATATGGACACGTTTATTACGGTATCTGTGTCTGCTTCTAGCGAGAAAGATGCAGATCAATATAAACAAGATATTGATGCTATTTTCAGTATGTATCATGACTTGTCAACATCTTATGATGCGCTTGAACAAGAATCAGTATATATGGAAAATCTATATTCAATTAATCAAAAAATAGGACAAAAACTTGAGATTGATCAACCATTATATGATTTAATTTTCTATGCACAAGAAATTAAAAATTTATCTGATAATTATTTTGATATATCTATAGGAAAAGTAGTTGATGTCTGGAAGCAGTTAATGACTGAAATTACTGATGGGTATGAAATTGGAGATTCTATATTTGTTTATCATTACTATGATGGTGAAAAATCAGAAGAAAATAAAGTTATTGTTAATCAAACAGGGACGATAACATCTATTCAAACTGATGCAGACAATGATAATACAGTTTTAAGCATTACCTTAAGTATTAATGATCAATCACTTACGCTTGATAAATATGATGCATATGAAAAAGAAGTTTCAGATCAAAGCTACCAAAATGCATTAGATGACATAGAACAATTAGATTTGTTAGACAATGAGATTTTATTAGACAATGAAGATGATAAGTATTTTATAACTATTCTAGGCAACGATATTAAGCTTGATTTAGGTGCAATTGCAAAAGGGTATGCAACTCAAAAAGCATATGAATATATAAACGAACAAAGTATAAAATATTTTTCAATTACATCGGGCAGTAGTTCAATTGTTTTAGGTGAAAATAAAAATAGAGCTGATGAAGATTATATTTATAAAGTTTCTTTAGCAAATCCAGTCAAAATTGAATTTACAGACAAAGCCACTTATGGTACGATAAATGTTAAAAATATAAGCGTCACTACAAGTGCAAATTATGAGCAATATATTCTTCATCAAGGATATAGATATCATCATATCGTATCTCCAATAGAAATGATGCCTGTTCAGTATTACCATGCTGTAACAATCATAGGACAAGATGCTGGATTATTAGATGCTCTATCTACAGCACTATTTTCAATGAGTCCTGAAGTTTTGGATGCTTGGCTTTTAGAACACCAAACAGATCTTGGAATAGAATTAATTATTTTTAATCAAGATAATACGATAACAACTTATTTAAAAGATGTAGTTTTTGAGGAACATTAGCAATGGAAAATACTATTAAGAAAACAACTAAAAATCAAAGAGATATTTTTTTGATTGTCTTCCTATTAATAATAGTGGGTGGTTTTTTCTTATATTTTCAAGTATTTAGATCTGTAGAAGATGCTAGTTATGCTCATGTTTATTATGGAACTTCTAACGAACCTTTGGTTACTATTGATTTTACAAAAAATGAAGTTATTTTAATTGAAAATCAAAATGTTCCAAGTTCATATGATCAAAACTACCCAATTATCAACGAAGCACAAAAAACAATTACATTATTAGGCGATTATGAAATTAATGGCACTAGACAAGTTGTCATCATAACTTATGATTTCGGAAGAAAAACAGTTCAAGTCATAGAAGAACAAAGTCCGAACAATATATGTAGTAAAGAAGGAGTATCAAATGGGAAACCATTGATTTGCTTACCTAATCGAGTTCGAGTAGAATTTGAAGTCGATAGTGAATCTGATTTCACCGTTTAATATTATGAAAAATACAAGAAAAATGATATTGCTTGCGAACTTTTTAGCAATCGCAATTGTCTTAAATTTAATAGAATCAGCATTGTTCTTATCACCAATACCAGGTGCTAAATTAGGATTTGCTAATGTGATTACATTAATCATCTTATATGTTTATTCATTCAAGGATAGTAGTGCATTGACATTAATGAGGGTTATTTTAGTAGGTGTTCTAAGTGGACGTTTATTAGGACCTACTTTTTATATGAGCATAAGTGGTGCAGCTGCATCAGTGATTGCGATGGGTGTTTTTAAAAAGTTAAATATTTTTAGTATACTTGGTGTTAGTGTTATCGGATCAGTTTTTCATGTGTTTGGACAAATTGCAGCAGGTATATTTGTAATAGGCAGTATAGCAGTTTTATATTGGATGCCAGTCATGTTACTTTTAAGCATACCTGCAGGTATTATTACAGGTCTGATAGCTAAAAAATTTGTCGCTTTATGGAACGTTTGGTATCATGATGTAACTTAAAAGATAAAATTAAAAAATATAACTTGAATTATTAAAATAGTAATGATATAATGAACTAGCAAAAACTTACTATGGCTAAGAAGCTATGGCGGAAGGAGATAAGTTATGAAAACAGGAATTCATCCAAAATATAACGTTATTAAAGTAAAATGTTCTACATGTGGTTTTGAACATGAAGTAGGTACAACAGCAAAAGACTTTAGAATTGATACATGTTCAAATTGTCATCCATTCTATACAGGTCAACAATCATTTATTCAAGTTGCTGGACGTGTTGAAAGATTTAATAAACGTTACGGAATTAAATCACAAAATCAAAACAATCAAGAAAAACAAGACAATCAAGACAATGAATAACGTGATGTTAAATCACGTTTTTTGTTAAAAAACTATAAATTAAGGGGTAATCACTATGTATCACACATATAAAAACGGATTTATAGAAGTTGTATGCGGGCCAATGTTTGCAGGAAAAACAGAAGAGCTAATTAGACGTATTAAACGATTAGAATATGCTAAACAAAATGTTCTAGTGTTTAAACCTAAAGTTGATACAAGATATGCAAGAGAAGAAATTGTTTCACATAACATGAGCAAAAAACCTTCTATCATTATTGACAAAAGCATAGAAATTATGTCTTATATTAAAGATAATACAGATGCAGTAGTCATAGACGAAGTTCAATTTTTCGATCACGATATTGTAAATATTGCTGAACATCTTGCTGATAAAGGTATAAGAGTTATTGTTGGTGGACTGGACCGTGATTTTAGAGGTGAGTCTTTTGGACCAATGCCTGATTTATTATCAAGAGCAGAATTTGTAACTAAATTAACTGCTATTTGTGTAAAAAGTGGACTACCTGCAACAAGAACTCAACGGATTATAAATGGTAAGCCTGCTCATTATGAAGATCCAACCATTTTAGTAGGAGCTAATGAATCATATGAACCTAGATCAAGACATTATCATGAAGTCCCAGGAAAACCTAAAAAAATATAAGTATATGAGAGCTGCTTTAAAAGAGGCTGAAAAAGCAGCGTTAAAAGATGAAGTTCCAGTTGGAGCTGTTGTCGTATATCAAGATAAGATTATCGCAAGAGCACATAATTTAAGAGAATCCAAACAGATTATACAAGGTCATGCTGAGTTTTTAGCGATGATGAAAGCAGCAAAAAAAATTGGATCTTGGAGATTGGAAGATTGTGAAATATATGTTACAATGGAACCGTGTCCGATGTGTGCTGGGGCAATGATTCAATCAAGGATAAAAAAAGTATATTATGGTGTTAAAGATTATAAATCAGGAGTTGTTGACAGTATATGTCAGCTGTTTGAATTACCTTTTAATCATAAGGTAGAATCTGAAGGATTGATCATGTCTGAAGAAAGTGAAAAGTTAATTAAAACTTTCTTTAAGAAATTACGTCAAAGATAAATTAAATCCCTATCAAGCATCATCATTCAATAGTAACTTGTGAACCTGGTCAGATCTTGATCGAAGCAGCCATAAGCATGTTTACTATGTGGGTGATGATGCTTGATAGGGATTTTTATATGATTTACCATAATTATGTATAAAAATAAGATGTAATGTTATAATAAAAATGACGGAGGAATTAATTATGAAATTGAATGCTAAAATTTATAAACAATTAACAAATGAACCATTTGAGAAACAAGTGATTGATGGAAGAAATGTTGAGTTTCATCACATGGATGATACTCCATATTTGACACAATATGCTGGTAGAGGTAGATTTGCAGTATGGACTTCAGATGGAAATGACTATAAGGTTTTAATAGAAAGTACTTATTATGACGCACTAAAACCTTTCTATGAATATGAAGTTAATGTAATATGGTTAGGATTTTTAGATAAAGTATCATCTTTAAGTAAAAAGATAAATAACTTCTTTATTATTCCAACTTTGGCTTTGTATGCAATAGGCGCAATCCTTGCGATTCTCTTTTTTCAAGATCAAACATTACCTATTTTATTGGGGCTTATTGTTTTAGTAGTAATTAGCAATATAGTTCAAAGTAAAGTAGTCAATAAAAAAGTTAGAGCTGAAAATATCGCTACGCAAGATAAGATAAGAGATTATTTGGGTCAAGAAGATTTTGATCTACTTGTAAAAGCTCAAGAAGAACATTATCAAAAATACTTTAGTTTTGAAGAACAACCTATCGATGGAGAAACTGTAGAAGTTGATGAAGTAGAAATCGTAGAACTAGAGGAAGATGATTCAAAGAATGGAGATTTAAATGATGGAAAATAAAGCAATCAATGCACTTAGATTCTTAGGAGTAGATGCGATTAATAAAGCGAATTCTGGTCATCCAGGAATTGTCTTAGGATCAGCACCAATGGCTTATAAATTATTTACTGCTCATTTAAATATTGATGTAAAAAAACCAAATTGGATTAATAGAGATAGATTTGTACTAAGTGCAGGTCATGGTTCAATGCTATTATATGCATTAAATCATCTTTCAGGATATAAAATATCAATGGAAGATCTTGAAAACTTTAGATCAATTGGAAATACACCAGGACATCCTGAATATAGACATACTGATGGTGTTGAAGCAACAACCGGTCCACTTGGACAAGGCATTTCTAATGCTGTAGGTATGGCAATAGCTGAAACTCATTTAGCTGCTAGATTTAATAAACCTGAATTTAATGTTATGGATCATTACACATATGTTATATGTGGTGACGGAGACTTACAAGAAGGTGTTGCATTAGAATCTATTAGTTTAGCTGGTCATTTGGGATTAGGTAAACTTATTGTTTTATTTGATTCAAATGATATCCAATTAGATGGAAAAGTATCTCTTGCATATAGCGAAGATCATAAAAAGAAATTTGAAGCTATGGGATGGCAACATATTTTAGTTGAAGATGGCAATGATCTTAATCAAATTAATAAAGCAATTAATAAAGCTAAAAAAGATAGTAATAGACCATCAATGATTGAAGTTAAAACAATCATTGGTTTTGGAGCTACTAAACAAGGCACATCAAGTGTTCATGGATCACCTATTGGTTTTGAGGAAGCTACTAAGTTGCGTGAAACTTTAAATTGGCCATATAAACCATTTGAAATTCCAGAAGACGTATATAATCATTTCCATAAAAAAGTTACGCTTAGAGGACAAAGAGTTCATAAAAAATGGAAGATAATGTTTGATGCATATCAAGAAAAATATGCAGAGGAAGCAGAACTATTTGAATCTTTTATTAAAAATGATTATAAAATAGATCTTTTGGAATTAGAAGATCTAGCAAATGCACCAGAAGAAGCTACAAGAAATGTGAGTGGTAAAGTTTTACAAAGACTATCACAAAAACATTTAAACATTATTGGTGGCTCTGCAGATTTAACAGCTTCAACAAAAGCTAAGGGTGCAGATGGAAATTATGATAAAGATCATAGATTAGCTAGAAATATTAATTTTGGTGTAAGAGAACATGCGATGGGTGCTATTATTAACGGAATGACACTTCATGGTGGGTTAAAAGTTTTTGGTGGAGCATTCTTCGTGTTTAGCGATTATATGAAACCAGCCATACGTTTAGCTGCTATCATGAGTATTCCTTCAATTTTTGTATTCTCACATGATTCAATTGCTGTTGGAGAAGATGGTCCAACACATCAACCGATAGAACAACTCGCAGGATTGAGAGCAATTCCAAATCTAAATGTTATAAGACCAGCAGATGCAAGTGAAACAATTGCAGCGTGGAAAATTGCACTTGAATCAAAAGAAACACCTACAGTCATTGTACTTACTAGACAAAATGTAACTAATTATCAACATACTAGTTATGATGGTGTATTAAAAGGTGCATATATTGTATCAAAAGAAGAAAATGAATTAGATGGTATTTTACTTTCAGCTGGATCAGAAGTAGATTTAGCAATGCAAGCAAAAGAAATATTAAAAGAACAAGGATTAAACATTCGTGTTGTTAGTATGCCATCACAATTCTTATTTGATAAACAAACAAAAAAATATCAAAAAGAAGTTTTACCAAGAAGAAAGAAAATCTTAGCAATTGAAATGGCTAGTAGTATGCCATGGTATAAATACACTAAAGATGTTTATGGACTAGATACATTTGGCGCAAGCGCACCAATGGAAGATGTACTTAAACTATTTAACTTTACTAAAGAAGCAATTGCAGAAGCATTTTTAAAATAGACAGTTTAAAAAAGAAGTGATATTATGATATATGATTGTATTGTTGTTGGCGGTGGACATGCAGGTATTGAAGCTGCACTTGCTACAGCAAGATTAAATAAGAAAACTATACTTATAACAGGCAACCTTAACAAGGTTGCTTCTTTGCCTTGTAATCCTTCTATTGGAGGGCCTGCTAAAGGTATTGTTGTTAGAGAAATAGATGCACTTGGTGGACAAATGGCTAAAAGTGCAGATAAAGGACAAATACAAATTAAGATGCTAAATGCATCTAAAGGACCAGCTGTTCGGGCATTAAGGGCTCAAATTGATAAATTAAAGTATCCAAAAATCATGTTAGAGGTTTTAAAAAATACTGAAAATTTAACATTACTTGAAGATTTAGTGGAATCGTTAATCATTGAAGAAAACGAGGTCAAAGGTGTTATTCTAAACGACGGCACAAAAATATTTTCTAAATCCGTTATCATTACCACAGGTACTTATTTAAGTAGTAATATTTTAATAGGAGATGAAAAAATATTATCGGGACCTCAAGGAGATCCGACAACTTTTGGAATTAGTGCTCAATTAAAATCATTAGGATTTGAAATTTTAAGATTAAAAACAGGAACACCACCCAGAGTTAAAAAAGACAGTATTGATTATCTTAAAACTACTATTCAACCTGGTGATGGTAAAAATTACACATTTAGTTTTGATGAAATGTATTATGAAGACAACCCACAAGAATTTTGCTATTTAACTCACACATCCGAAATCACTCATGAACTCATTAATCAACATTTAAATGAATCTGCAATGTATAGTGGTGTTGTTGAAGGTGTAGGACCTAGATATTGTCCATCTATAGAAGATAAAGTGGTTCGTTTTAGTGATAAAAACAGACATCAAATATTTATTGAACCAGAAAGTTTAGAAATTGATGAAATGTATATTCAAGGATTGTCAACAAGTCTACCTAGATATGTACAAGAAGAAATGATAAGAACAATACCTGGTTTAGAACATGCACAAATTGTTAGATATGCGTATGCAATCGAATATGATGCGATTAATCCTATACAACTATTTCCTACTTTAGAAACTAAATTGGTCAACAATTTATATTGTGCAGGTCAAATTAATGGGACAAGTGGATATGAAGAAGCTGCAGGTCAAGGATTGATGGCAGGTATAAATGCATCTTTAAAACTTGATGGGAAAGAACCATTTATTTTAAAAAGACATGAAGCTTATATTGGTGTTTTGATAGACGACTTAGTTACTAAAGGCATATTAGATCCTTATAGACTTTTAACGTCTAGAGCAGAACATAGACTTTTACTTAGAAATGACAATGCAGACTTAAGATTAAGAACATATGGTTATGAATTAGGACTTGTAAACGAACAAACATATCAAAAGTTTTTAATAAAAAAAGAATATTATACAAAATTAGTTGAAATTGCTAATCATTTTAAAATAATGCCAAATGATTTAAATAATAGATACTTGGAATCAAGAGATTCAGCAAAAATATACGAAGCTGTATTTTTATCAGACTTATTAAAAAGACCTGAAATGAACAAAGAAGATATTAAACATTTTGTAGAAATGAAATTTGCGGAAGATATATATGAACAACTAGAAATTAAAGTTAAATATGAAGGTTATATTCAAAAAGCAATGAGAGAAGCAGAAAAAATGCAAAGACTGGATTATAAAAAACTGCCTGATTCACTAGATTATAATAAAATAAATAACATATCATCTGAAAGCAGAGAAAAGCTTATTAAAATTCGTCCTAAAACACTAGGACAGGCATCTAGAATATCTGGAGTAAATCCAGCAGATATTTCTTTATTACTGATTTATTTAGAATCAGAAAGCAGACATGAAAATGTTTAAAGATGATATAAAATATAATCTCAATATTCAAATAAGCGATAAACAACTTAGTCAATTTGAAACATATTATGAATTTTTAATAGAATATAATCAAATAACTAATTTAACAAGGATTACAGATAGAGAAGAAGTGTTCTATAAACATTTTTACGACTCATTGACTTTAGTGAAATCTATTGATATGACAAATGTTCGAAATCTTTGTGATATGGGAGCTGGAGCTGGTTTTCCAAGTATTCCATTAAAAATACTATTTCCAAATTTAAAGATAACTATCATTGACTCTTTAGGAAAAAGGATAACATTTTTAAAACAACTTTTAAAAAAGTTGCAAATTACAGATGTTTCAATAGTTTATGATCGAATTGAAAATTTTGCACTCTCAAATTCGGAAATTTTTGATGTTGTCACAGCTAGAGCGCTGGGTAAATTACCACTTATTCTAGAATTAGGGCTTCCAATGACTAAAATTGATGGATGTTTTGTTGCATATAAATCAAGTCAATATATAGATGAAGTCGATCAATCAAAACAAGCTTTAAAAATACTTGGTGGACAAATCTTGAATATTGTTGATATCAAATTGCCATATTCACATGGGGATAGATCACTTATTGTGATTAAAAAAACTAGAGAAACACCGAAAACGTATCCAAGATCATTTGCGTTAATTAAGAAAAAAACATTATAAAAGGAGCGATTATGGGAAAAATAATAGCTATTTCTAATCAAAAAGGTGGCGTTGGTAAAACAACTACAAGTGTAAATTTGTCAGCTGCTTTAGGGGAATTAAACAAAAAAGTACTATTAATTGATCTAGATCCTCAAGCCAGTACAACGACTAGTTTAGGGATAAATAGAAGTCTATTATATTCAACGGTTACCGATGTGCTTCTTAATCATATTGAAATTGAAGATAGTATAATTCATTTATCTGATATAAATGTTGATGTTATACCAGCAACTATTGAACTTGCCCATTTAGAGATAAAATTAGATATTGATGATAGAGAATATGCACTGAGCCATAAAATTCAAAGAATTGCCCATTTATATGATTTTATTGTTATAGATTGTCCGCCATCATTAGGTTTACTTACATTAAATGCATTATACGCTTCTAATTCGGTTCTAATTCCGGTACAATGCCAATACTTAGCAATTGATGGATTAACACAATTATTAAATACTATTAGAATTGTACAAAAGCAATTAAAAGTAAATAATAAAAGACTTGAAATTGAAGGCGTTTTGTTAACTATGTTAGACAAACGCACAAAAGCAGGATGGGAAATCGTCCATGAAATTAAAGATTATTTTAAAGAAGGTGTTTTTGACACCATTATTACAAGTAATGTAGCAGCACAAGTAGCTCCAACTTATGGATTACCTGTAACAACATTTGCACCAAGATCCCCTGCATCAAAATTATATAAATCATTAGCTAAGGAGGTTGTTGCTAATAATGAAAGAAGATAAAAAACCTAGAACACTTACCGATTTGTTAAAAGAGCATCATGTAGATGATGTATTAGAAGGCGAAGTCATTGATGAAATATCATTAAATGAAATTAAACCGAATCCGTTTCAACCACGTAGAATTTTTGATCAGGAAAAAATTGATGAACTTGCACAATCTATTAGAGAACATGGTATTTTCCAACCTATAATTATCAAAAAGCAAAAAGATGGCTTTATAATTGTTTCAGGTGAGAGAAGATATAGAGCTGCGCAACAAGTTGGGTTAAAAACTATACCATCAATTATTAGACAATATGAAGCGTCAAAAGTTGCTGAAATTGCATTGGCAGAAAATTTACAAAGAGAAAACTTAACTCCGATTGAAGAAGCAGAAGCCTATAAAGTTGTAATGAATCATTTAAGTTTGACTCAAACTGAATTAGCACATAAAATTGGAAAGAGTCGTTCCCATGTTACTAATATGCTCGGACTATTAAATCTACCCTCAGAAACTCAAGATATGTTATTAACTAGTCAAATTAGTATGGGTCATGCTAGAGCATTAAGTAAATTAGAAAATGCTGCACAGATAAATAAGTTAGCAAAACTAATTGTATCTAAACAACTTAGTGTAAGACAAGTGGAAGAATTGACTCAAACTGAGGATAAAACGAATAAAATAAGAAGAACTCCACGCACTAGATATGTCTTAGAAGAAAAAAAACTTACAACATATTTGAAACATAAAGTTAGAATTGATGATAAAAAAATAATTATTTATTATGATGAAAATGAATTAGATTCTATGTTAGATAGGTTATTAAAAAAATGAAATATGAAATAAATGATATTATCACATTAAAAAAACAACATGTGTGTGGTTCTTATGACTGGATAGTTATAAGAACTGGCGCAGAGTTGAAAATAAAATGTGCAAAATGTAATAGAGAAATAATGATTTTAAAAAAAGAATTAGATAAAAAGATAAAAAAAACAACCAAATTGGAATAATCTTGTAAAACAATCTAATTTTAGGTCTAAAAAACACGTAAAAAAGCTCTATTTTTAATGATATATTATAAAAATATATAAAAATATATAAAAGTGTTGATTTTTTCAATATGATAAGATAGAATAGTAAGGCAAGCCCAAAATTGGAGGGGTAGCGAAGTGGCTAAACGCGGCAGACTGTAAATCTGTTCCTAACGGTTCGGCAGTTCGAATCTGCCCCCCTCCACCATTCTATATAAAGCCTTAAAAAAACTATCGATAAAAATGCATCTTAGATATTGACAAGGCTCTTTTATAATGATAGAATGTATAAGCACGCGCAAACAAGCGTGGAAGCACAAGGTCTTTGAAAACTGAATTATGATGAGTGTATCAAACGAAGAAACAAAGAAACAAAGAAACAAAACAAAGCTAGAAAACAAAAAGAGCTATTAACAAACAAACTATACTATATGGAGAGTTTGATCCTGGCTCAGGATGAACGCTGGCGGCGTGCCTAATACATGCAAGTCGGACGCACTAATTTATTAGTGAGTGGCGAACGGGTGAGTAACACGTAGGTAATCTACCTTTAAGACGAGGATAACCATTGGAAACGATGGCTAAGACTGGATAGGAATATGTAAGGCATCTTATATATTTTAAAAGACCTAGCAATAGGTATACTTAAAGAGGAGCCTGCGGCGCATTAGTTAGTTGGTGAGGTGATGGCTTACCAAGACAGTGATGCGTAGCCGGACTGAGAGGTTGAACGGCCACATTGGGACTGAGACACGGCCCAAACTCCTACGGGAGGCAGCAGTAGGGAATTTTCGGCAATGGGGGCAACCCTGACCGAGCAACGCCGCGTGAATGACGAAGTACTTCGGTATGTAAAGTTCTTTTATTAGGGAAGAATGACTTGTGGAAAAGCAAGTGTGACGGTACCTAATGAATAAGCCCCGGCTAACTATGTGCCAGCAGCCGCGGTAATACATAGGGGGCAAGCGTTATCCGGAATTATTGGGCGTAAAGGGTGCGTAGGCGGTTATTTAAGTCTTTGGTGTAAGTGCAGAGCTCAACTCTGTGATGCTAAGGAAACTGGATAACTTGAGTGTGGTAGAGGTAAGTAGAATTCCATGTGTAGCGGTAAAATGCGTAAATATATGGAGGAATACCAGTGGCGAAGGCGGCTTACTGGGCCACAACTGACGCTGAGGCACGAAAGCGTGGGGAGCAAACAGGATTAGATACCCTGGTAGTCCACGCCGTAAACGATGAGTACTAAGTGTTGGAGAAATTCAGTGCTGTAGTTAACGCAATAAGTACTCCGCCTGAGTAGTACGTGCGCAAGCATGAAACTCAAAGGAATTGACGGGACCCCGCACAAGCGGTGGATCATGTTGTTTAATTCGATGATACGCGAAGAACCTTACCAGGTCTTGACATACCATGCAAAGCTATAGAGATATAGTGGAGGTTATCATGGATACAGGTGGTGCATGGTTGTCGTCAGCTCGTGTCGTGAGATGTTGGGTTAAGTCCCGCAACGAGCGCAACCCTTATTGCTAGTTACCATCATTAAGTTGGGGACTCTAGCGAGACTGCCAGTGATAAACTGGAGGAAGGTGGGGATGACGTCAAATCATCATGCCCCTTATGACCTGGGCTACAAACGTGATACAATGGCTGAAACAAAGGGCAGCGAAGCAGTGATGTGAAGCGAAACCCAAAAAAGCAGTCTCAGTTCGGATTGAAGTCTGCAACTCGACTTCATGAAGTCGGAATCGCTAGTAATCGCGAATCAGAATGTCGCGGTGAATACGTTCTCGGGGTTTGTACACACCGCCCGTCAAACCACGAAAGTTGACAATACCCAAAGCCGGTGGCCTAACTCTTCGGAGAGGGAGCCGTTTAAGGTAGGGTTGATGATTGGGGTTAAGTCGTAACAAGGTATCCCTACGGGAACGTGGGGATGGATCACCTCCTTTCTAAGGAGAAAGGCATATGCAATAACGCATATACAAATTTCCAAGATACACTCATCATATTCAGTTTTGAAAGACCTTAGCTTCAAATTACATGGGCCTATAGCTCAGGTGGTTAGAGCGCACGCCTGATAAGCGTGAGGTCGATGGTTCAAGTCCATTTAGGCCCACCATTTAATTTTTAAATAGCTTTACATATTTTAAGGGGCCTTAGCTCAGCTGGGAGAGCGCCTGCTTTGCACGCAATGCAGGAGGCAGAAGTTCAAATCTTCTAGACCCCACCAAGAGATCTTTGAAAAGTAGATAAATTCTGTCGTAAATGAAAGAAGAAAAGGTTAAGGAAAAAAGGGCGCACAGTGGATGCCTAGGCACTAAGAGCCGATGAAGGACGCAACTAACGGCGAAACGCCACGGGGAGCAGTAAGTACGCGACGATCCGTGGGAATCCGAATGGGGAAACCCGGCATATGGAAGATATGTCATCCGATTTATCGGAAGGGAAACGCAGGGAACTGAAATATCTAAGTACCTGTAGGAAAAGAAAGTAAAAACGATTTTGCTAGTAGCGACGAGCGAACGCGGAGGAGCCTAACACTATAATAGTTACAAAACCGCACACTAAAAGAACAGCGTGGGAAAGCTGACCATAGAAGGTGAGAGTCCTGTATTTGACAGTGTGTGGACTAGAGTGTTGAGAAGTACGGCGAGACACGAGAAATCTTGTCGGAAGACGTGAGGACCATCTCATAAGGCTAAATACTACTTAGTGACCGATAGTGAACCAGTACCGTGAGGGAAAGGTGAAAAGAACCCCGGGAGGGGAGTGAAATAGATCCTGAAACTGTGTGCTTACAATTAGTCAGAGCCCGTTAATGGGTGATGGCGTGCCTTTTGTAGAATGAACCGGCGAGTTACGGTATCTAGCAAGGTTAAGCTTTAAGGAGTGGAGCCAAAGCGAAAGCGAGTCTGAATAGGGCGATAAGTTAGGTGCTGTAGACCCGAAACTGAGTGAGCTAGCCATGAGCAGGTTGAAGTTTGGGTAAGACCAAATGGAGGACCGAACCAGGACACGTTAAAAAGTGTTTGGATGACTTGTGGCTAGGGGTGAAATTCCAATCGAACTCAGAGATAGCTGGTTCTCCCCGAAATAGCTTTAGGGCTAGCGTTAACGTATAAGTTTTATGAAGGTAGAGCACTGAATGTGTGATGGCCCCACCTCGGGGTACTGAGCCCAATCAAACTACGAATGTCATAAAATATAGTTAGCAGTCAGACTGTGGGTGATAAGGTTCATGGTCGAAAGGGAAAGAGCCCAGACCGTCAGATAAGGTCCCAAAATTGATGCTAAGTGGAAAAGGAAGTGAAGATGCACAGACAACTAGGAGGTTGGCTTAGAAGCAGCCATCCTTTAAAGAGTGCGTAAAAGCTCACTAGTCGAGTGACTCTGCGCCGAAAATGTACCGGGGCTAAGCATCATACCGAATCTACGGATTGACAATTTATTGTCAGTGGTAGGGGAGCGTTCTAACAGCAGTGAAGATAGATCGGAAGGACTATTGGAGCGGTTAGAAGTGAGAATGCCGGTGTAAGTAACGAAAAGACAGGTGAGAATCCTGTCCGTCGAAAACCCAAGGTTTCCAGGGGAAGGTTCGTCCGCCCTGGGTAAGTCGGGGCCTAAGGTGAGGCTGAAAAGCGTAGCCGATGGATAGCAGGTAGAGATTCCTGCACTAGTTTATAAACTGATGGAGTGACAAAGGAGGCTAACATCCGCCCATAATTGGATTTGGGACAAGGAAACGAGCTTGATGTGTAGGCAAATCCGCACATCGCTAAGAGTGAGTTTCGGTAGGTAAAGGATGATGACGTCAAACTTTCAAGAAAAGCTTCTAGGGTTAATTTATAGACTACCCGTACCGTAAACCGACACAGGTGGGTAGGTAGAGAATACTAAGACGCGCGAGAAAACTCTTGTTAAGGAACTCGGCAAAATGACTCCGTAACTTCGGGATAAGGAGGACTTTTAATGAAAAAAAGAAGTCGCAGAGAATAGGCCCAAGCGACTGTTTATCAAAAACATAGGTCTATGCTAAACCGTAAGGTGATGTATATGGACTGACGCCTGCCCGGTGCTGGAAGATTAAGAGGAGATGTTAGGCAACGAAGCATTGAATTGAAGTCCCAGTAAACGGCGGCCGTAACTATAACGGTCCTAAGGTAGCGAAATTCCTTGTCGGGTAAGTTCCGACCCGCACGAAAGGCGTAACGATTTGGGCACTGTCTCAACAAGAGACTCGGTGAAATCAAGCTGCCGGTGAAAACGCCGGCTACCCGCGACAGGACGAAAAGACCCCATGGAGCTTTACTGTAGCTTGATATTGACATTGGGTGTAAGATGTACAGGATAGGTGGGAGACTAAGAATCTAGAACGCTAGTTTTGGAGGAGTCGTCCTTTGGATACCACCCTTCGTGCATCTGATGTCTAACTTGCCTAAGTGTATTAGGGAGGACAGTGTCTGGTGGGCAGTTTGACTGGGGCGGTCGCCTCCTAAAGAGTAACGGAGGCGCCCGAAGGTACCCTCAGAATGGTTGGAAATCATTCGTAGAGCGCAAAAGCATAAGGGTGCTTGACTGCGAGACAAACAAGTCGAGCAGGGACGAAAGTCGGGTTTAGTGATCTCTCTGTACCGCATGGAAGGGCAGAGACTCAACGGATAAAAGCTACCCTGGGGATAACAGGCTTATCGCTTCCAAGCGTTCACAGCGACGAAGCGGTTTGGCACCTCGATGTCGGCTCGTCGCATCCTGGAGCTGGAGAAGGTTCCAAGGGTTGGGCTGTTCGCCCATTAAAGCGGCACGCGAGCTGGGTTCAGAACGTCGTGAGACAGTTCGGTCTCTATCCGTCGTGGGCGTTGGAGATTTGAAGGGAGCTGCCCCTAGTATGAGAAGACCGGGGTGGACATACCACTGGTGCACCAGTTGGCCTGCCAAGGCCACAGCTGGGTAGCTAAGTATGGAAGGGATAAACGCTGAAAGCATCTAAGCGTGAAGCCCACCTTAAGATGAGATCTCCCAATTTAGTAAGACCCCTTGAAGACTACGAGGTTGATAGGCTGGGTGTGGAAGCGTGGTGACACGTGAAGCTGACCAGTACTAATAGGTCGAGGACTTAACCTTATTAATATTTTCATTCATTTACAAAGAATTTATCTAGTTTTGAGAGATGTCTGGTGACGATAGCGAAGTGGTCACACCTGTTCCCATGCCGAACACAGTAGTTAAGCACTTCAGCGCCGAAAATAGTTCCAAGGAGCGAAGATAGGACGTTGCCAGGCAGCATCTCTAATTAATGGGAGTTTAGCTCAGTTGGGAGAGCATCTGCCTTACAAGCAGAGGGTCAGCGGTTCGAGCCCGTTAACTCCCACCATTAATTTGCCGAAATAGCTCAATCTGGTAGAGCAACTGACTTGTAATCAGTAGGTTGCGGGTTCAATTCCTGTTTTCGGCACCAGTATTTGACCCGTTAGCTCAGGTGGTAGAGCACTTGACTTTTAATCAAGGTGTCGAAGGTTCGAATCCTTCACGGGTCACCAAAAATGAATGCCTCGATGGTGAAATTGGTAGACACGTGGGACTTAAAATCCCATGGATGATGAATCCGTGCCGGTTCAAGTCCGGCTCGAGGTACCATACCTTTTTTTAAGGGGCCTTAGCTCAGCTGGGAGAGCGCCTGCCTTGCACGCAGGAGGTCAGGGGTTCGAGCCCCCTAGGCTCCACCAATATTATAGTAATTATGCCCTCCAAGCTAATTACTATAAGACTATTGGTATTTATTTCTTAACAACTTACTTTCATATTTCTTATTATAGGAATATGTAGTCTGGCGGCGTAGCTCAGCTGGTTAGAGTGCACGGTTCATACCCGTGAGGTCGTGGGTTCGATTCCCCCCGCCGCTACCAGTTTGGACCCGTAGCTCAGTTGGTTAGAGCTACCGGCTCATAACCGGTCGGCCGTAGGTTCGAGTCCTACCGGGTCCACCAACTTTTATTTTTTCAAGTAATATGTGTTATAATAAGTGGAGGAATACCCAAGCTTGGCTGAAGGGATCGGTCTTGAAAACCGACAGGCTGTAAAAGGCGCGGGGGTTCGAATCCCTCTTCCTCCGCCATCAGTAGTTTAATAATTTTATATTTTTTATATCGCGGGATAGAGCAGTCAGGTAGCTCGTCGGGCTCATAACCCGGAGGTCGTAGGTTCAAATCCTTCTCCCGCAACCAAATGGTCCGGTGGTGTAGGGGTCAACATGCCTGCCTGTCACGCAGGAGATCGCGGGTTCAAATCCCGTCCGGACCGCCAATTATTAGGCTCTGTAGCTCAGTCGGTAGAGCAAAGGACTGAAAATCCTTGTGTCGGGAGTTCAATTCTCCCTGGAGCCACCACTAACTAATAGCAAAGCCATTAAGTGGCTTTTTTTATTTTTATAAACATTGATACATAGTAAAGGTCAAATATTAACACTACCTCATAAAAATACCACACTCAGACATCTGAATGTGGTATTTTTCTATAGGGGTTCAAATCTATCGCTGGTGGATATTGACGAAATTTAATTATTTTTCAACATATTGATGACAGATGGAGAATAAGGGAGTAGATCCTTAATCTCTTTTTTATTGATATTATCTAAAACATATTCTAAATATTTTGAAACATTAACATCGTTAATTCTTGCTGTTCTAATGATTGAAAACAGCTTTGTCGTATATCTTGCTCCATCATATGATCCAGATGTCATAAAAACTTTTCTATTAATCACGAAGGGTCTAACTGCTCGCTCTGCGATATTATTTGTAATTTCCACATAACCACTTGTTAAATATGTCGTTAGTTCAGGCCATACTTTTTTTGTATAGGAAACTGCCTTTTCTATTGCGGAGTTTGTTTTATAGTCATGCTTAAAAATAAGATCTTCTAGCTCTTTTAGTATCTTAGGATGATCTTGTTGTCGCTTGGTTAAAATCTCACTAGGTAAGAGGTTTTGCCGCTTATAGGTTGCTTCTTCATGAAAGAGCTTGCCCATGACATCAAGAATCTTTACAGCGTAACTTTCTTTTTTCTTATCTTGTGGTAGAGCTTTAAGAATATCTACAAATCGTCTTCTTGCGTGTGCGAAGCACCTTTGTAATTTGATCTTATCATTTTCTCTTTTTAGTTTTGTATAGCCTGCATAATCATCACAGACAATAACCCCTTCATATGCTTTTAACCACCTTGCTGTTTGATCAACGGCTCTTGATTCATGAAAATCATAAATCGCGATTTGCTGATCATAATAGCTTGATGTATAGACATATACATAACTTTTCTTACGCATTTGATCTGATAAAGGTCTTTTGCTGATAGAAAGCGTTGTCTCATCTGCGTGAATAACCTTTGCTTGATTATTAAGCAAATCATCTTTCATCTGTTTATAAATTGGCGTTAAGATAGATGCCATTTTTGCCATATATAAAGCGAGGTTTTGTTTTGAGACTTCAATTTTAAGGGTTTCTTTAAGGTGTCTTGATAAGTGCTCAAAAGGAATGCCGAGCTCATATTTATGATAACAGATGTATGAAGCGAAAGAATGCGTCATGACGCTTCCTGGAAATAAAGATGTTGAAAGTGGATAATAGATTTGATTATCCTTTGGATTACAGTTTTTGCATTTGCAGCTTTGTTTAATGATCTTTGTGACCTTAAGGGTTGCGGGTATAGACTCAACCACATAACGTACTTTTTCTGATGCGATGGATAATTCCCCTTTACATGTTGGGCACGTGTCTATCTCAGGCTTTTCATATCTAGTTTCACTCACGTGACGCTCAAAATCAAAAGACTCAAAGTTTTTACGCTTTTTCTTTCTTATCTTTTTTTCTTTACCTAATGTTTCTACTTCGTTAATAATGACTGCTGATATGCTTTCGCTCTTAGGTATAAATGTCTTGATCCGTTCTATATTATATTTTTCAGTTAAGATCTCTTTGTCACTTAAAATCAAGTTTAACTTTGTGTTAAGCTTAAAAATGAGACGATGATTCTTCTCGTTTTCTTTTAAAAGTTTTATATTTACTTTCTTTAGGTGCTCGATTTCTTTAAGCGCTTGGTTTAAGTTCATGTGTTTAGTATAGCACATTTTTGAACTTTTACTATATATATTTATATATATAGTAAATCTCAAAATTTAATACCCTATTTCTTTGTTTTTCTCATCAATGACTTTCAGTCCCTTTAAAAGCGCTTTAAGATCACTTGCTTGATACCCTATCTCTTTTGAATCTTTGGGCCATTTAAACTTTGTGAAGTTTATTTTATTGATCAGTAACCACGTTCCATATTCATCTTCATAATAGATTTTGATTGTCTTTCTATTTTTTGAACAAAAGACAAATAGGGTATACATCATCTCAATGGGTCTAAAGTTACACGATAATAGAATTTGGAGTTTATGCATACCTACACGCATATCCATATCTTTTGAATAGAAATAGATTTTCTTTATGTTCCTATAATCAATCATAAATAACCTCTAAGATTTTTAAAGCTTGTTCTAGAGAGGTTGTGATTTTGATTTGTTTGCTTTCTATCACGACTATCGAGTGATCAAAACGTGAAAAGTGTGTTGATTTCTTTGTAATCTCATCGCCTTTTAACATATTAAGTCTGATGTTTTCTTCATTGATGAGTTCTCCTGGTCTATCACTTATATTGTCAATTCTTATAAAGTCACCTTCTAAGTGATTAAATGCCGCTACCCAGTCTTTAAGTGTTGATCTATTAAATTTGTGTTGTCTTGCGAATTCACTTAGACTCAAATTTGACGCTCTATAGTTTTTGACCGCATCTAGACGCGCTCTATTTGTATAATGTTTTGACATTTTCTTTGTCCTCTTTTCTCTACCTATAGCATACAAAAAAACACCCTAAATTATTAGAGTGTTAATATTTGACCTTTACGATACATATGCTATTAATTGAATAAATGATTGTACTCAAACTTAATGTAAATTCTTTGACTATGACATTGATACCATGTAGAATATATAAAAATAGGAGGATCACAAATGAAAAAAATATCATTATTATTTATGGCCATTGCATTTATTTTAGTTATAGTGGGCTGTGCCACAGAAGTAAATTCTATGCCAGAGTATATAGATCTAACACCAGAAGAAGCTAAAGAGCTTATAGATAACACGCCAGATTTAATTATTATAGATGTATCACCATATTTCTCACAAGGTCGTATTCCAGGTGCTGTTAATTATTATGTTGGAGATGGATCACTCGATGATGCTATTCCGTCACTTGATAAAAATAAAGCTTATTTAGTATATTGTCATGCTGATAGTGCATCTATATTAGGTGCTAGTAAACTTATAGAGGCTGGTTTTGAAAATGTTTATAGACTAGAAGGAAACTACGCAGCTTGGGTAGCAGCTGATTATCCAGTAGATACTAATTAATTCTATATGCAATGCAATTAAAATGTCGATACAATAAATTAAGCTGAATTCATACCTCATTTCATTTTGAAATGAGGTTTTTATTTTTATTAAAGTAATTCTCTACATATTTTATTACTATAAAGATAGAAATGGAAGTGTTAGGATATGTCAATAAAATCAATGTATATTTTTAATAAAATGACAGAGTTATCTATATTCACTAATGAATTGGAAAAAATAGATTGGAAAATTGAAAAAGAATATTTAAAAGATAGAGCGATTTTTTATGCAAAACTAAAAATATTCACCTTAATGAAACAAACATTCCTGGATAAAAAAATATCAATTTTTGCATTAAAAGATGAGGAAGTCATTACATGGATTGATACGTTAACTTTGTTAAGGCGTCTGTTGTTAATTCTTTTTAAACAAGGTGTTGATACAGATAAAATATCTATTATAATGGAATACCCATTAATTTTTGGAAATCATATGAGAGCTGATTATTTGTTAATCTATGATCAACTCATTATTGTTTTAGAGTTTGGAATGTTTAATCAAGATGAGAGACGTAGCGAAGAAAGATATACTAAAAAGCTGCAAGAATCAAATAGCTATAGACAATTATTGGCAAATCTAATAAATTCAAAAATTGAAGTTGTGAATTATGTAATGATATATAGACCAGAATATTCAAGAAATCAAAAGCAATATTTAAAAGAAAATATTTTATACAACAATGAGGAGTTACATAAATTAGTTAAATTTATTAGTCATTTGATAAAATTACAAGATGTTTCACGTCCAATGTATCAATTAGCATACTTAAATAACATAAATTAGTTATTATATTTGACATTAATTTTGAATGTGTTATTATTATATTAAATAATATTTGAAATTCAAAATATTTGAAGGAGAAAATAAAATGTCAGAAAAAATAGGTTTAGTAGTTTGCGGTAACTCTGGTGTTGATTATATGTCACTTAATTACCCAGTAAAATTAATAAGATCAACATTAAATTTAGATGGCAAGGAATATGAAGATTACATAGATATTCAAGCAAATGAGTTTTATAAAATGATTGAAGAAAATCCAAATATAGATGTCTCAACATCTCAAACATCAACTGGAAAAATAGCAAGTGTTTATGAAGAATTAAAAGAAGAAGGCTATACTGATGTCATAGTAGTAGTAATCTCATCCAAATTAAGTGGAACTTTTCAAGGAGCTATTTTAGCTAAACAATTAGTTAAGGATTTAAATGTATATGTTTTAGATTCAAGAACAGTTTCTTATGGTGAAGCTTATTTAGTTATTGAAGCTATAAGATTAATAAAAGAAGGTAAAAAAACAATAGAAATTATTGATTACTTAGAAAAAATAAGAGATCATATATATATCTATGTCTTAGTTGATACACTTAAGTTTTTAGTTAAAAATGGCCGTTTATCAGCAACCAGTGGTTTTTTAGGAACTTTATTAAAAATAAAACCATTACTACATATACAAAAAGATGGAAGTTTGGTTCCATTTGAGAAAATTAGAACAACTAGTAAGGCGCAAAGTAGATTAATTGAAGTTCTTGAAGATAATATTCGTGATAAAAATGTTATAATATTTATAGCGTACACAAACAATAAAGATAAAGCTCAAGAAATAAAAGATATTCTTTTACAAAAAAGAAAAGATGTTACTATTGAGTTGGTACCTTTGACACCAGTCGTCGGTGCACATGCTGGTCCTGGAACTTTGGGAGTAGGATATATTGAAATATAATAAAGGATGTGAGTTTCATGGTTTCCCCAAAAGAAGTCATAAATGAATTAATAGTTGATGTTTTTAATCAAATTCTATCAATTGAATCAGATGTTTTAAAAGAACGTGGCGTGAAACTTTCGATGACAGAAGTGCATGTATTAGAAGCTATAAAAAATACAGAAGATCCCACAATGGGAAATGTTGCAAATAAACTTAGAATTACCATGGGGACACTTACGACGTCAGTCAATGTTTTAGTTAAGAAAGAATATGTTAATAGATACAGAGATGAGAAAGATAGAAGAAAGGTTTACCTTGAACTTAACGACCAAGCCAAAGAAGTGTTGGCTATTCATGATGAATTCCATGAAGAAATGGTCAGTTCTTTACTTAAAGACCTTAATTTGGAAAAAGATAAAATATTATTAAAGTCTTTAGAAAATATTAGTAATTATTTTAAACAAAGATATTAAAAAAACACCTTAAAAAGTGTTTTTTTTGAAAAAAAGTCTCCCTTTTTTAGCCTACAAATGTTATAATAATAAAGTATGAAATGGAGGTAAGATGATGAGCAAATATGTATATGGAATAGATGTGGGTGGAACTAGTATTAAAATAGGTCTATTTAATTTTGAATCTATGGATATGATTAATGATTTTGAAGTTGAAACTCCGAAACTAAATCACAAAGATTCAATATTTGAAACCATATACCAAGGCATTATATCAAATAACGAAATTAATAATATTTTGATGGATGATATATTAGGTGTCGGTATAGATGTACCATGTCCTGTAAAAAAAGGATATGTTCATACATGTGCTAATTTAAATTTAAATGATACTGACTTAATTAGTAGTATGAAAAAATATTTGCCAGATCATGTTGAACTTGTTGCTGCTAATGATGCAACTATTGCAGCTTTTGGGGAAAATGCCTCTTTAAAAAATCCATATGATAATGCAGTTTTAATTACATTGGGAACGGGAGTGGGTGGTGGAGTAATACTTGATGGAGCAATTGTAGAAGGTGCAACTGGCTTAGGTGGAGAAGTAGGACATATTAGAGTCTATGATGAAGAAGAAAAAGTATGTGGATGTGGATCTAAAGGCTGTTTAGAACAAATTTGTGGTACAGCTGGAATTTTAAACTATACAAAAAATCTATTACCAAACGACACTTCAATACTAGATAAAGACCAATTGACAGTTAAAGCAATTTTTGATGCAGCTAAAAAAGGTGATCCTGTAGCTTTAAAAACAGTTCATAGAGTCGCCAAGTATATTGGAATTGCTGCAAGTATTTTATCAATAATTAATGAACCTGATGTGTTCATCATTGGTGGTGGAGTATCTAAATCAGGTAAATTTTTAATTGATTTGATTCAAATGTATTATAAAGAAAATGCAAGATTCACTACCGGGGATATACCTTTTAAATTAGCTATGACGGGTAATCAAGCTGGTATAATTGGGTCTGCTATGTTAGTAAAGAGTGTTATTGTTAGCACATAAAAATATATAAATATGGGGGATTACAACTAGTGGGAAATCAGTATTTTGGTGATTTTTTAGCACTCGGAAGAATAGTGCAATTTGATGGAAGTAAACGGAATAAAAAATACACAAAAAAAGAAATAGCTTTATTGTTAGAAGAAATAGGAATGGTTATCAAGAATAACATCTATAGTTTTCATACTAAATACTACGAAGACAATTATATTGAAGGGTTATTTGATTTCAGTTATATAGCATCACCATTCAACTCAAAACTTTTAGTAGATTTGATGATGGATGGGTTCTATAATAGTGATATAGGTTTCAGCGATATCTTTAGTAAAGCTATCAAAAAATACCAACAAAAAACATCTAATAATTCGTTTATTATTTTTTTTAAGGAAGATCAAATTGAGCTTCTTAATGAAAAAATAATTGAATTAAAAGATAGAATTGTATCTCAAATAGATCGATTACTTATTCAAGATATCGTCTCTAAAATAAATGAAGATGTCATAATCAATGTAAATCATTTTAAAAAAGAATATTTATATGAATTACCAAAAAATATAAAGGGATTTATATGTAAGAGATTGGAAAGACCAGAATTAATTTTGGAGTTAAGTGTTGCTTATGAGATTCCAATCTTGTTGACATCGAGATCTTATTCAAATGCAGCTTTTGCTATTATAGATGGAATAAACAAAAAAGCATATCTAAATCCAAACACAATTAAAATTAAAAACGCAATAGATTTAAAAAACTCGTATACATTTACTTTAGGCGAGGATCCGATTTATAGTTCCGAAGAGATTAAGTTTTATGCATCTCTTGTAGATAAAAAAGATTTTGATAGAGCAAATTCCTCTACTTGGTATGCAGGTGTAGCTTTGTTTAAGACAGAATATATGTATATCACAAAAGGGTACACACCTACTTTTGATGAGCAAGTAGAGTTATATTGCAATTTATTAGAGACATTTAAAGATAAATTAATCCAGATTAGGATCCCCTCATTCGATGAAGTTATGTCTATTGATTATGAGGGTGAGATATTTACTGATCTAGAACATGTTAGAGATTATTCAAGAATATTTTTTACAAATATCACTGCTATTCAAAAAGCTTCAGAACTTACAAATAAAAGAATAAGTATAATCATACCGATGCTCAGAATGGGATTAGAAATTGAAAAGTGGAAGGATCTTATTCAGGGTTACACAGGGTTCTCTACATCTGATGTAAAAAGACTACTATTTTCAATTATGATGGAAACAGAATCAGCATTTATGTATTATGAAGATTATAGATATGTTGATTCAACAATCTTCGGGTTAGATAACTATATAGACGAGTGTATGGAAAAGTCAAAATATGACAAGATTGATTATGAAGAGTTTATGCTTCAAGCTTTTCCGGATTTGGAAGGTGCACATCAATACTTTAGAAGAACTGGTATTAAATTACTGCACTTTGTTCAAGGTAACATTCTAAAAGATCCTAAGATATTAAGAAAATTCATGAATAAAGGATTTAAGCACTTTATAATCCCACTTTCACATATTAAGAAAGCTGGAGAAGTGCTGTTTGCAAAAGAGTCAGTCAAAGGTAAATACAAAGATGTTTATGCTAAAAGGAAAAAAAAGAAAGAAAACGATAAATAATATAAAAAAAAGGAGATAAAAGGTTGCTTTTATTTCCTTTTTAATATATAATTATAACGCTCGTGTGATTACATGAGCAGGCTGTGAAATGGGAGGTTGCCGACACACGGATACCCGTTGTCTATGTAGTTGGGTTTTTCCACGGAGCAAGTCTATACAAGATTATAGGCGAAAGGAGCTATTATAATGGCAAAAGATGTAATTAAAATTCGTTTGAAGGCTTACGATCACAGATTATTAGATCAAGCTGCTAAGAAGATTGTAGAAAGTGCATTAAGAACTGGGGCTACTGTTCAAGGTCCTATTCCTCTTCCAACTGAAAAGGAAATATTCACAATCCTACGTTCACCACATGTTAACAAAGACTCACGTGAACAATTCGAGCGCAGAACTCATAAGAGATTGATCCAAATTATTGATCCAAACCCAAAAACAATCAGTGCATTGATGGACATTGATTTACCATCAGGTATTGATATTGTATTGAAAAAATAATTTAAAATTAGAAAGAGGTTAAAAGTATGGCCAAAGGAATCTTAGGTAGAAAACTTGGGATGACACAAATTTTCGGTGAAAATGGCGTGTTAATTCCAGTTAGCGTTATAGACGTGGCTGACAATGTAGTCCTACAACAAAAAACTATTGAAACAGATGGTTATGTAGCTACACAAGTTGGTTTCGAAACTAAACGTGAAAAATTAAGTAACAAGCCTGAACAAGGGCACGTGAAAAAAGCTAACACAGCACCTAAGCGCTTCGTTAAAGAAATCCGCTTTAAAGAAGAGCTTAAAAATGAAATGGTGGATATAGCCGTAGGTGACCCTGTGAATTTAGACTTATTTGTAGTTGGCGAAGCAGTAGATGTAACTGGTACATCTAAAGGTAAAGGTTTTGCAGGTAGTATTAAGAGACACAATCAATCTCGCGGTCCGATGGCGCATGGTTCAAGATATCATCGTAGACCAGGTTCTATGGGAGCTGTTAAGGGTAACATTAAGGGTAAGAACTTACCTGGACATATGGGACACGAAAGAGTTACTATTCAGAATTTAGAAGTTGTTGGTGTTGACTTAGAAAATCAATTATTGCTTATAAGCGGAAGCGTTCCAGGACCTAAAAAAGGACTTGTACTCGTAAGATCTGCTGTTAAAAGTGGTAAATAAGGAGGGTTATTATGCCAAAAGTAGACATTTTCGATCAATCAGGTAAAAAAGTAGCAGACCTAACCTTATCAGAATACGTATTTGGTATTGAACCACATCAACAAGCATTATTTGATGTAGTCAATGCACAAAGAGCAGCGATGAGACAAGGTACTCATGATGTAAAAAATCGTAGTGAAGTATCTGGTGGTGGTAGAAAACCATGGAGACAAAAAGGTACAGGTAGAGCACGTCAAGGTTCGACTCGTTCACCACAATGGCGTCATGGTGGTATAGTTTTTGGGCCAACACCTAGAAGTTATGCAGTTAAGCTAAATCAAAAAGTGCGTCAATTAGCTTTAAGATCAGCTTTATCATATCAATTAGCACAAGGACAATTAAAAGTTGTTGATTCAGTTGAATTAGATGCACCAAAGACAAAACTATTCCGTGATGTATTAGCAAATCTAAATGTTGTAGGAAAAACATTAGTTGTTGGTAAAACATTTACACAAAATGAAGTGCTTGCATCAAGAAATTTACCTAGAGTTGCATTTTCATTAGCTAATCACGTGAGTGTTTATGATGTATTAAACTGTAAAAATTTAGTATTAACTAAAGATGCAGTTGAATCATTAGAGGAGGTATTAGGTAATGATTAAGTTTTATGATATTATCAAAGCCCCAATTATTACTGAACAAAGTACACAATTAATCGAAAGTCAAAACAGATACACATTTAAAGTTGACAAAAAAGCTAATAAAGTTGAAATCAAAAAAGCGATTGAAGCAATATTTAGTGTAAATGTACTTTCAGTTAATACAGTAAACGTATTACCTAAGTTTAAAAGAATGGGTAAATATGAAGGGTACAAACCTGCTTATAAGAAAGCAGTAGTTAAGATTGCTGAAGGCCAAAAGATAGATGCCTTTACAGTATAAGTGAAAAATTAGAGGAGGTTTAACCAAATGGCGGTTAAAAAGTACAAAGCGACCTCAAATGGTCGTCGTAACATGAGTGTTTTAACTTATGACGAAATTACAACATCTACTCCTGAAAAATCACTACTTGAGCCAATCTCTCGCACAGGCGGACGTAACAACCAAGGTAAGATTACCGTTAGACATATCGGTGGCGGTGCGAAAAGAAAATATCGTGTAATTGATTTTAAAAGAAATAAAGACAATATTATTGGAAAAGTGGCAACGATCGAATATGATCCAAACCGTTCTGCTAATATCGCTTTAATTCACTATGTAGATGGAGAAAAAAGATATATATTAGCACCTAAAGGATTAGAAGTAGGAATGGAAATCCTTTCTGGAGCACAAGTAGATATCAAAACAGGAAATGCATGTCCAATTATGAGCATTCCAGTTGGTACTGTAGTTCATAACATCGAATTAAGTCCTGGTAGAGGTGGACAGATAGCTAGAAGTGCTGGCGCATCTGCTCAAATCTTAGGGCGTGAAGAAAAATACGTTTTAGTACGGTTGCAATCTGGTGAAGTTCGTAAGATTTTAGGAACTTGTCGTGCTACAATTGGTACCGTTGGTAATGAATCATGGGAATTAGTAAATATCGGTAAAGCTGGTAGAACTAGACACATGGGCGTAAGACCAACAGTTCGTGGTTCTGCAATGAACCCTAACGACCATCCACATGGTGGTGGTGAAGGTAGAACACCAATTGGTAGAAAATCACCAATGACCCCTTGGGGTAAGAAGGCTCGCGGAGTTAAAACTCGCGACAATAAAAAAGCGTCAAACGACTTAATCGTTCGTCGTCGTACGAAGTAGGAGGAAAATCATGGCACGTTCAGTCAAAAAAGGACCATTTTGCGATTTGCACTTATTAGTTAAAGTTCAAGCTCAAAATGACACTAACAAAAAGAAAGTGATCCAAACTTGGTCACGTCGTTCAACTGTTTTCCCAGACTTTGTTGGACACACGATTGCAGTTTATAATGGTAAATCTCATGTTCCAGTTTATATAACTGAAGATATGGTTGGCCACAAGCTTGGTGAATTTGCACCAACTCGTACTTATCATGGACATGGTAAAGAAGACAAGAAAGCTAAGAAGAAGTAATTGGAGGAGAAAATGATGGAAACTAAAGCTATAGCTAAAACCGTTCGCATTGCTCCCCGTAAGGTTAGATTGGTTATCGATTTAATCCGCGGTAAAAACATTAAAGAAGCGCAAGCAATCCTAATGTTTACACCACGTGGTGCCTCACCAATTATTCTTAAGGTGTTAAATAGTGCTGTTGCGAATGCAGAGCACAATAATAATGCAAACGTTGAAGAATTATATGTTAAAGAAGCATATGTTAATGAAGGAGTTCGTCTAAAAAGACTTTTACCTAGAGCTAAGGGTCAAGGCGACATTATCAAAAAAAGAACTAGCCACATAACTATTGTTGTGGCAGAAAAAGAGTAGGGGTGAAGAGACATGGGTCAAAAAGTTAATCCGATTGGTATGCGTGTTGGTATCATCCGTAACTGGGATTCAAGATGGTATGCTGATAAAAATAGCGTTCCAGCACTAGTTAAGGAAGATGCAAGCATTCGTTCATATCTTAATGATTTTTATAAAAAAGCCGCTGTTTCTCACGTTGAAATCGAACGCGTTAAAGGTAGAGGCGGTAAAGATCGTGTAAAAATCACTTTACACACAGCAAAACCTGGTATCGTAATTGGCCGTGATGCTGAAACTAAGAAAAAAGCAGTTGCTCAATTAGAAAAAATTTCTAATAAAGAAATTGTATTTAATGTAGTTGAAGTTAAACGTCCTGAAAGAGTAGCATCTCTTGTTGCACAAAACATAGCAGAACAACTAGAAAATCGTGCATCATTTAGACGTGCTCAAAAAATTGCAATGCAACGTGCACTTAAAGCCGGAGCTAAAGGTTGTAAAACATTAGTTTCAGGTCGTTTAGGTGGAGCAGAAATGGCTAGAAGCGAAGGATATTCAGAAGGACAAGTTCCTCTACATACACTTCGTGCAGATATTGATTATGCAACAGCAGAAGCACATACAACGTATGGTGTATTAGGTATCAAAGTTTGGATTTATAATGGTGAGGTATTACCAGGACAAACAAGAGAAGGAAACCTAAGAAAGCTTGATGAAAGAGCTCCACGTCCACCAAGACGCGGTGGTCGCAATAATCATAACAACAACAGAGGAGGCAAATAATTATGTTAATGCCTAAAAGAACAAAATTCCGTCGCCCACATAGAGTTAGTTATGAAGGTAAAGTAAAAGGTAGAAATGAAATCTTAAATGGTGATTTCGCACTTATTGCTTTAGAAGGCGCATGGATTACAAACCGTCAAATCGAAGCTGCTCGTATCGCGATGACAAGACATATGAAAAGATTAGGGAAAGTATGGATTAATATATTCCCGCATTTAGCAAAAACAAAAAAACCACTTGAAGTGCGTATGGGTTCCGGTAAAGGTGCTCCAGATCACTGGGTAGCGGTTGTTAAACAAGGTAAGATCATGTTTGAAGTGAATGGAGTTTCTGAAGCAATTGCAAAAGAAGCACTACGTTTAGCATCACACAAATTACCTATAAAAACAAAAATTGTTAAAAGAGGTGAGCAAGCGTGAAAGCGACAGAAATTAGAAAAATCAGTACACCTGATTTAGAAAAACGCATTGTCGAGCTTAAAGCAGAATTATTTAACTTACGCTTTCAACTTGCAGTAGGTCAACTAGAAAATACGGCTCGAATTAGTATAGTTAAAAAGACGATTGCACAAATGAAAACAATCATCAGTGAACGTACTGAATAAGGAGGATACCATGGAACGTAAACAAAGAAAAGTATATACGGGAATTGTTGTATCTGACAAAATGGATAAGACGATTACCGTGGTTGTCGATACATACAAAAAAGCACCTTTATACAGTAAAAGTGTAAAGGTTTCAAAGAAATTTCATGTGCATGATGAAGAAGGTTTAGCAGGAATTGGGGATAAAGTTACCATTATGGAAACTCGTCCACTATCTAAAACTAAGAGATTCCGTCTCTTAGAAGTTCTTGTTAAAGCCGACTTAGTATAAGGAGGATATAAAACATGATTCAACAAGAAAGTAGATTAGTTGTTGCTGATAACAGTGGCGCTAAAGAAGTCCTTGTGATTAAAGTTTTAGGGGGAACCCGTCGTCGTTATGCTAATATCGGTGATGTTGTCGTCGTAACAGTGAAGAAAGCTACACCAGCCGGAATGGTAAAAAAAGGTGAAGTTTTAAGAGCAGTTATCGTACGTACAGTAAAAGGTCTTCGTCGCGCAGATGGCTCATACATCAAATTTGATGAAAATGCAGCAGTTATAATTAAAGATGATATGAATCCACGTGGAACCCGTATTTTCGGTCCAGTGGCAAGAGAGTTAAGAGATAAGAACTTTATGAAGATCGTTTCTCTAGCTCCAGAAGTACTATAAGGAGGTCTCGTCTATGTATATTAAAGCTGGAGACACAGTTGCAGTGATTGCCGGACGCGATCAATTTGTAACTGACAAAAAAGGAAACAAGACACGTAAGACAGGCCGTGTGCTACGTGTATATCCAAGTACTGATCGTGTGTTAGTAGAAGGCATTAACATGGTTAAAAAACACCAACGCCCAACACAAGCAAACGATAAAGGCGGCATTTTAGAAAAAGAAGCACCGATTCATGTTTCTAATGTAGCGATTATAGATCCTAAATCTGGTAAACCTGCACGTGTAGGTTACCGTTTGAAGACAGATAAAAATGGCGAATTAGTATTAGGTACAAATAATAAACCTATTAAAGTACGCTATGCTAAAAAATCAGGCGAAAGCCTAGATAACTAAGGAGTTTGAACAATGAGTGTAATTAAAGAAAAATACGAAAATGTTGTCAAACCCGAACTTATTAAGGCATTCAACTATACATCTGTTATGGAAGTTCCAAAAATTGATAAAATTGTAGTGAATATGGGCATCGGTGATGCAGTATTCAATCCAAAAGTTTTAGATGATGCAGTAGAAGAATTACAATTATTAACAGGACAAAAACCTATCATTACTAAAGCTAAAAAATCAATATCTAACTTCAAATTAAGAGAAGGTATGCCAATTGGGGCGAAAGTTACCCTTCGTGGCGAAAGAATGTATTACTTTTTAGATAAGTTAATTTCAATCGCACTACCTCGTGTACGTGACTTTAGAGGAATTTCAGGAAATTCATTTGATGGTCGCGGAAACTACACAGTTGGTGTAAGAGAACAAATTATATTCCCAGAAATTAGTTTAGACAAAGTAAAAAAAGTTCGTGGAATGGACATTGTTATTGTAACAACGGCAAAAACAGATCAAGAAGGACGTGCATTATTAAGTCAACTTGGTATGCCGTTTAAGAAGTAAGGAGGCGTATTATGGCAAAGAAATCAAAAATTGTAAAAAATGATAAGCGTAAAGTAATAGTAGAACGCTATCGCGAACAAGTTGCAGAGTTAAAAGCTAAAGGTGATTACCTAGCTTTACAAAAACTACCAAGAAATGCATCAGCAACTCGTGTAAGAAATCGCGATTCAATAGATGGTCGTCCACGCGGCTATATGCGCAAGTTTGGCTTGTCACGTCTAACATTTCGTGAATTAGCACACAAGGGAGAAATTCCTGGTGTTAAAAAAGCAAGCTGGTAATTAAGGAGGAATAAACATGGTTATGACTGATCCGATTGCGGATATGCTAACGCGTGTTCGTAACGCAAATAGAATGCGTCATGAAAAAGTAGAAATGCCTGCTTCTCGTTTAAAAGCTGATATATTAGCAGTTCTTAAAAAAGAAGGCTTCATCGTTAGCTACAATGTAGTTAAAGAGGGAGTACAAGGTAAAATAGTTGTTACCTTAAAATACACTGATCTTAAAGAACGTGTAATTAAAGGTTTAAAAAGGATATCGAAACCAGGACTTCGTGTATATACATCTGTAGACGAATTACCAAAAGTTTTAAATGGTTTAGGGATTGCATTAATCTCTACATCTAAGGGTATCATGACAGATCGCGAAGCACGTTTAGCTCAAGTTGGCGGCGAAGTGCTTGCTTACGTTTGGTAAAATAAGGAGGAAATTATGTCACGAATAGGTAATAAAGTGATTCAAGTTCCTGCTAACGTTACTGTAACGGTTAGTCCAGAAAACTACGTAGTAGTTAAAGGTCCAAAAGGTCAACTTGAATATCAATACAATCAAAATTTAACAATTAAGTTGGAAGGTAACGAAATTGCAGTTACTCGTCCAAATGATGAAATTTTTTCAAGAAAAATTCATGGAACAACTCGTGCTCTTATTCAAAATATGATCACTGGTGTTGTAGATGGATTTAAAAAACAACTAGAAATCCGTGGTGTAGGTTATAGAGCACTATTACAAGGCAACACGGTAGTATTATCAATGGGCTTTTCTCACCCAGTTGAATTAGAGATACCAGAAGGCGTTACAGTTACAATTCCAAAAAACACAGACGTAATTATCGAAGGCGTTGACAAACAAGCCGTTGGCGAATTTGCTGCTAAGATAAGAAAAGTTAGAAAACCAGAACCATATCTTGGTAAAGGTATTCGCTATGTTGGGGAATATGTACCTCGTAAAGCTGGAAAGACTGCTAAGTAAGGGAGGACATCAATATGATTAAGAAAAAATCAACAAACGAATCGAGATCAAAACGTCATTTACGTATTAGAAAAATTGTTAAAGGGACACCAGATAGACCAAGATTAAGTGTTTATCGTTCAAATCTTGCAATTTATGCGCAATTGATCGATGATGTCAATCAAACGACTTTATTTAGTGCTCGTAGTCAAGAAGCAGGTCTTAAAAATTCAAACATTGAATCTGCTAAGACAGTTGGAAAATTAATTGCCGAAAAGGCTCTTGCTGGTGGTGTTAAACAAGTAGTATTTGACAGAAGTGGTTATTTATATCACGGACGTATTAAAGCACTTGCTGAAGCAGCGCGTGAAGCAGGATTACTATTCTAAGGAGGAGACGTACATGGCTAGAGATAGATATAAAAAGCAAGAACAAGAAAAACAATTCGAAGAACGTGTTGTTTCAATCAACCGTGTAACCAAAGTTGTTAAAGGTGGACGTCGTTTCCGTTTTGCTGCCTTAGTTGTGATCGGCGATCAAAAAGGTAAAGTTGGATTTGGTACTGGTAAAGCTTCAGAAGTACCTGATGCAATTAAAAAAGCAATCGAAAATGCAAAATCAAATTTAATGACTGTACCAACAGTTGGAACTACCATTCCACATGAGGTTACAGGAACATACGGAGCAGGTAAAGTATTTTTAAAACCAGCTTCAGAAGGTACTGGAGTTATTGCTGGTGGGGCCGTTCGTGCTGTATGCGAACTTGCTGGCATTAATGACATATTATCAAAATCAATAGGAACATCAACACCAATCAATATGGTTCGTGCAACATTTGCTGGTCTTAAGGAATTAAGAACTGCTGAAACAGTTGCTAAACTTCGTGGCATTGATGTATCGGAGCTTGGATAATATGAAACTAGAAATCAAATTAACCAGAAGTTTAATTGGTAGAAAACCTAATCAAGTTAAAACAGCACATGCATTAGGATTACGTAAAATGAATCAAGTTGTAGTTAAAGAATCTAATGATGCTATTATTGGTATGATTAAAACGATTTCTCACTTGGTTTCAATTAACGAAATAGAGTAAGGAGGTAGAACCATGTTAAATGAATTAAGACCCGTAGCAGGTGCTCGAAAAAAGCGCAAACGTTTAGGTAGAGGGCCAGGTAGTGGTACTGGAGGAACCTCTGGTAAAGGTGACAAAGGTCAACTTGCTCGCTCAGGTGGTGGACCTCGTCCAGGTTTTGAAGGTGGACAACTTCCATTTTTCCAAAGACTTCCAAAAAGAGGTTTTAAAAATGTTAACCGTAAAGAATTTGCTGTTATCAATATGTCAGAATTAAATCTATTTAATGATGGCGATGTTGTAACTCCAGAAGCATTAATCGCTAAAAATGTTTTAAAGAAATTACAATCAGGCGTTAAAGTATTGGCGAATGGTAACTTAGAGAAGAAGTTAACAGTTAAAGCTCACTCATTCTCAAAAGCTGCTGAAGCAGCAATCGTCAAAGCCGGTGGAACAGTAGAGGTGATTTAAAGTGTGGTTACGTATTAAAAGAATTCTAAGTAATAAAACAGTGATGCTAAGATTAGCATTCACATTAGCTATATTATTAGTCGTTAGAATTGGTAGTCATATTACGGTCCCACTATTTGATACCACGGCAATTGTTGATTTCATGAATCAAAGTGGTAGTTTCGTTGCAATTTTAAATAATTTCAGTGGTCAATCACTTGAACGATTCTCAATATTGTCATTAGGTATCTCACCATATATTACAGCTTCAATTGCTATTCAGTTATTACAAATGGTTATTCCACAATTAAAAGAGTGGAGTGAACAAGGTGAAACTGGTAAACAAAAGATTAATCAAGCAACTCGTTATTTAGCAATTATATTAGCATTTTTACAAGGTTACGCTTTAATTATTGGTGTATCCGTAGGTCCAGGTACAGCACTTATTCCAAGCTTAGATGCTTCAATAACATCTAGTGGCGTTAGATATTTCTTCTATATTTATATGGCACTTATTATGGCTGGTGGTACTGCACTTATGATATGGCTTGCTGGATTAATCACTAAAAAAGGTGTAGGTAATGGTACATCATTATTAATTGTTGCAGGTATTGTAACAAGTTTACCAACCATGTGGACAACTCTATGGACTAAATATATCATCAATGGCGTTTCAGGTTGGTCAATCGTATGGTTTATCATTATATTATTATTATACTTAGGCATTTTACTTGGTGTTGTGTATATGCAAATTGCAACTAGAAAGATCCCAGTACAATACGCAAATCGTCAAGGCAAATCAGATTCAAATATTCCAATGAAACTTAATAGTGCTGGAGTTATCCCTGTTATCTTTGCACAAACAATTATGAGTATTCCTCTAACTGTTGCAGGATTCGCAGGAGCATCTGGTACTGGAGGTTGGATAAGCAATATCTTTAGTACAGGTAAGCCTATTGGATTTATTTTATATGTTATTCTAATTGTTATCTTTACATTCTTCTATTCATTTATGACAATCAACCCAGAGAAGATTGCAAATAACTTGTCGAATTCAAATGCTTACGTTCCAGGTATTAGACCAGGACAAGATACTCAAGATTACGTAGCAAAATTATTATTTAAGATTACTGTTATCGGAACTACTTATTTAGTATTACTCGCAGTATTACCTATATTAACTTCCGTAGTATTTGGATTTACAGGTAGTGATGCACAAGCAATTACTTTAGGTGGTACAAGTTTACTAATTATTGTCGGTGTTGCTATTGAGACTACACAACAAATCGAAACGGACGCAAGTCAAACAGCTTATAGCGGCATTTTCAATTAAGATAAGGATGATGACTATGCGAATCATTATCATGGGCCCACCTGGTGTAGGTAAGGGCACAGAAGCAGAATTATTGATTAAAGATTTTAACATACCACATATCTCAACAGGTAATATCTTTAGAGAATTATATAGAGATAAAACAACAGTTGGCAAAATCGCTAAATCATATATTGATAAAGGCGAATTAGTCCCAGATGATATTACCAATGAAATCGTACGCAATCGACTATCAAAACCAGATGTTGAAAAAGGATTCCTTTTTGATGGATATCCTAGAAATATTGAACAGGCAGAAGCCTTCGATCGAATTCTTGATGAAAAAGGTTGGAAACTTAATGCAGTGATCAATATACAAACATCAGATGAATTGATTATTAAACGTATTAGTGGACGTAGAGTATGTGAAGATTGTGGATCAATCTATCACCTTGAAAACAATCCACCAGAAATAGATGGTGTTTGTGATAAATGTGATGGTAATTTGATTCAAAGAGATGATGATAGTCAGGAAACTGTTCTAAGAAGATTAAGAATCTATTATGATCAAACAGAACCTGTTATCGGATATTATAAACATTCAGGCATAATGATTAATGCAGATGGCTCAAATGCTATTTCAAAAAATCATGCTGATATTATGAAAGCTTTAGGTGAAATGAATTGATTCAAATCAAATCAGAACGCGAAATCGAGTTGATGAGAGAAGCAGGTGGCATCTTAGATATGACACGAAACATGTTAAAAGAACATGTTAAACCTGGTGTATCGACACATCATCTCGATCAGCTCGCCGAAAATTATATTAAGAGTCTTGGAGCAATCCCATCATTTAAGGGTTATCATGGCTTTCCGGGATCCATTTGTGCTTCAGTGAACGAAGTTGTTGTTCATGGTATACCTTCAAAACGTAAAGTTTTAAAAGAAGGAGATATCATAACATTAGATTTTGGTGTTATTTATAAAGGATATCATGCTGATTCAGCAACTACTTATCCGGTAGGACATATTGATGAAAAACTAGAAAAATTATTAAAAATCACAGAAGAATCATTATATGTTGGTCTAGCAGAAGCGAAACCAGGAAATCACGTATCAGATATATCACATGCTATTGAAGCATATGTAAAACCATATGGATATGGCATTGTTGAAGAGTTTACTGGTCATGGTATTGGTAGAGAATTACATGAAGAACCGTATGTCCCTAATTTTGGACAACCTCATCAAGGACCTATTTTAAAACCAGGCATGACATTTTGTGTAGAACCTATGATTAATTTAGGTACTAAACGTGTAAAAGTCTTAGCAGATAACTGGACAACTGTCACTATTGATCGCAAACCTAGTGCTCATTTTGAACACATGATTGTGATTACAGAAACTGGATATGACATTTTAACATTATTAAAAAAGGAGTGAATCTATGGCAAGAGAAGATTTAATCGAAGTAGAAGCAAAAGTAATTGAAGTATTACCTAACACGAAGTTCAAAGTTGAACTTATTCAAAATGGCCATATTGTATTGGCTCACGTATCTGGTAAAATCCGCATGCATAACATACGCATTTTACCTGGTGATAAAGTAACAGTAGAGTTGTCACCATACGATTTATCACGCGGCCGAATAACATATCGCCGTAAGTAAGGAGGATCACTTATGAAAGTGAAAGCATCAGTAAAAAAAAGAAGTGAAGACGATATTATCGTCAAACGTAAAGGTAAAGTTTACGTAATTAACAAAAAAATTAAAAGACATAACCAAAGACAAGGTTAATAAGGAGGAACTATGGCAAGAATAGCAGGTATTGACGTTCCACGCGACAAAAGAGTCGTTATATCGTTGACCTATATATACGGTATTGGGTTATCAACATCCAAAGAAATCCTAAAAAATGCTAACGTTAGTGAAGAGACTCGTGTCAAAGCATTAACAGAAGATGAATTAAATCGCATTCGTACTGAAATCGGGAATTTTATAGTAGAAGGTGATTTACGTAGAGAAACTACATTAAATATTAAACGTTTAATGGAAATTGGTTCTTACAGAGGCATACGCCATCGTAGAGGATTACCTGTTCGTGGACAAAACACAAGAAACAACGCACGAACAAGAAAAGGTAAACCAAAGGCAATCGCCGGTAAGAAGAAATAAGGAGGAATAAATCATGGCACGTAAAAAAACAACGAAAAGAAAAGTAAGAAAAAATATTCCCCTTGGTGTAGCACACATTCATACAACATTTAACAATACAATCGTAACTATCACTGATATTGATGGGAATGCTATCGCTTGGAGCAGTGCTGGAGCACTTGGCTTTAAGGGAAGTAAAAAATCAACACCTTTCGCTGCACAAATGTCTGCAGAAGCTGCAGCTAAGTCAGCTATGGATAATGGTATGCTAAGAGTAGAAGTTTCAGTTAAAGGACCTGGTCCAGGACGCGAAGCAGCTATTAGATCGTTACAAGGAGCTGGATTAGAAATTACAGCTATTAGAGACGTAACACCAGTACCACACAATGGATGTAGACCGCCAAAACGTCCACGTGGATAATCTTAAGGAGGGGTAACTAGTGAAAGATTTAAAGTTTGAAAAACCAACAGCAGTTGAAGAAATTTCGAAAGATGGATATAAAGGACGTTTTGTCATTAAACCATTAGATCGTGGGTATGGTATTACTTTAGGTAATGCACTTCGTAGAGTTTTATTATCTTCATTACCAGGAGCAGCAATCGTAAGCATTAAAATCGACGGTGTAGAACATGAGTTCTCAACAATCGAAGGTGTTTATGAAGATGTTATGGGTATTGTATTAAACTTAAAAAAAGTCATTTTCAAAGTAGAATCTACTGATCCGGAATTTGAACAAAAACTTGAATTATATATGGTAGGTGCAGGAAAGGTCACTGCAGCTGATTTTAACCATGTTGATGGTATTGAAATTGTAAATCCAGATCAAGAAATAGCTAACCTAGCTGATGCAGGAAGACTTTCTATGGAAGTCACTGTAAGAAGAGGCGTTGGCTATGTGAGCGCCGAGAAAAATAAGGCTTATATTAATAATGAAAAAAGCGTTATCCCAATTGATTCAATCTATACTCCAGTAACTCGTGTTTCTTATCATGTTGAAAAAACATTAAGAGATCATGATGAATTGGCTTTAGATATTGAAACAAATGGTGCGATTGAAGCAAAAGATGCATTAGCATTAGCTTCAAAAATGCTTATTGACTACTTTAGTGTTATTGTAGAAATTAGTGAGCAAGCTCAAGAATCTGATTTCATCTATGAACAAGAAGAAGAACCAGTTAATAAAAAGCTAGAACTTACAATTGATAAACTTGATTTATCTGTTAGACTATATAATAGTTTAAAACGTTCAGGTATATCTACAGTTGCACAAATTGTGAGTCAATCTGAAGAAGATGTTATGAGATTTAGATCATTAGGTAGAAAATCATTTAAAGAATTAAAAGAAAAACTATTAGAGCATGGTCTAGAATTTAAGAATTCTTCAAACAAAGAATCGAAATTTCATTTAGACGATGAAGAGAAGGAGTAAATCATGGCTTATAGTAAATTAGGACGCAGAAGCGACCAAAGAAAAGCTTTGTTACGTGATTTAGTAACAGACATTATCATTTATGAAAGAATTGTTACTACTGAATCTAAAGCAAAAGAATTAAAAAAACTTGCTGATAAGATGATTACTTTAGCTAAAGACGGTTCATTAAGTGCTAGAAGACAAGCAGCTGAAACAGTTCGTCATGAACCAGTTAAAGAGGGTCAAGACGCTGTTCAAAAACTATTTTCAGAACTTGGACCAAGATACCAAGATAGAACTGGTGGCTATACTAGAATCATTAAAACAGTTCCAAGACGTGGCGATGCTGCGCCTATGGCAATTATAGAATTCGTATAATAAAATCAAACAAGCTTCGGCTTGTTTTTTTTATAATCTTTACATGGATTTTCCTTGTTATTTCACCCAAATCATATTACAATAGATATACACGATTAATTAATTGAAAGCTGAGGCAGTATATGAAAAAAGTTGTATTATTATTTAGTTTAATATTTGTGTTATTCTTTGTCGCAAGTTGTGAGGATAGAGAAGAATCAACTTATAGCATAGGTGAGATTGTTGAGTCCATTTCTATAGGTTATGGACAAGGTGATTCTCAAGATTACGTTACACAAGATTTGAGCCTTCCTACAGGAACAACACTAGATTCAAATATCACATTATCTTGGATAAGTCAAAATCCAGATGTCATTGATAACTCTGGTACAGTTAATAGAACTAATCAAGATGAATTGGTTGATATTGCTTATACTGTTGATTATTTAGGGCAATCATTTTCACAAACTTTAACTTTTAAAGTTATTGGTAATCTACAAGTTGTACAAACAAGTTATGAAATCAATTATTTTTTTGAAAATATTGAAGATGATCAATATACATTAGTAGAGAGTATTGAAATAGATAGTACTGTGAACCAAAATGTTTATGTTAATCCTGAAAATGAAGAGGGATTTACTTTAAATACAACATTAAGTACACTAATGGGTAGAACTTCAGTTGATGAAGTGATATCTTTGGATGTATATTTTGATAGAAATGTTTACAGTATTGACTTATATGATGGAACTACATTATTAGATACCATTGACGTTAAACATGGAGATGTGATTTCATTAGATGATCCAATGAAACAAGATTATAATTTTGTTGAATGGAGAATATCTTCAGAAACAACTCCATTTAATGCATTAACTCCAATTACTTCAGAATTTTCATTAAAAGCAATATTCCAAGAAGTAAGTGATGCATATGTTTATACAGGTTATTATCAAGGTGCAGCTGGATTATACGAAGATGATTTAATTGCATTTTTACATCAAATATCAAATGAATCATTTAGCGGTGTAACTTACGGAGATGCAAGATACATGTTAGATGATACAGATGCAGATCCTTTAAATTCAAATAATGTTATTTTAGTATATTTAGGAACTAGTATTTCAGGTGTTTGGGATTTCGGTGCAACGTGGAATAGAGAACATGTATGGCCACAATCTTTCTTAGGTGTTAGTGCTTCAAATGAAGCTGTTAATACTGCATCAGATTTACAAAACTTAAAACCAAGTGATCCAGGAGAAAATTCAAGTAGAAGTAATAAGTATTATGGTAATACGACAACATCTCAAACATATGCACCAAGAGATGAAGTTAAAGGCGATATAGCTAGAATTCTATTCTATATGGATATCATGTATAGCGAGCTTACATTAATTTACGCTAATGAAGGCAATGTCTATGAAATGGGTAATTTAGAAGTCTTATTAGCTTGGCATGAACTTGATCCAGTAGATACTTTTGAAATGAATAGAAATAATTTAATTGAAGGTCTTCAAGGCAATAGAAATCCTTTTATAGATCATCCTGAATTTGTAGATAAAATATATCAAAATTCAAATGAATTATCAATATCTAGAGTAGAAACTATTTTAAGCAGCATGATTGAAGTGAATTTCAATGAGATTTAGAACTTTTGGAAAAACAGGTATTAAAATATCTGAGATATCTTTAGGAACATGGCAATTAGGTTCTAAATGGGGAGATCCATTTGACCAAGAGGTCGCGTATAACACTCTTAAAGCAGCTATTGCTACCGATATAAACGTCTTTGACACAGCAGATGTATATCAAGGTGGATTATCTGAAAAAACGATTGGAAAGTATATTAAAACTCTAAAAGAAAAACCTTTCATTATAACCAAAACAGGTAGAAGACTGGAAAAGCAAACTAAAGAGGGTTATAGTGAAGAAAACTTGAGAAAATTTATTGATGATAGTAGAAAAAATCTAGATATGGATACCCTAGATATGGTTTTATTACATTGTCCACCAACTGATGTTTATTATATGCCTGAAGTATTTCAAATCTTAGACATTTTAAAAGTTGAAGGAAAAATAAAACATTATGGTGTGAGTGTAGAACGTATTGAAGAAGGCTTAAAAGCAATGGACTATGATGGCATAGATGCCATTGAAATTATCTTTAATATGTTTAGATTAAGACCGATTGAAGAGTTTTTTGTAAAAGCATTAAAAAATAATGTTGGCATTATTGTTAGAGTGCCACTTGCTAGTGGATTATTAACTGGTAAATATACAACAAAAACTACTTTTGGAAAAGATGATCATAGAACATTTAACAGAAATGGGGAAGCCTTTGATAAAGGTGAAACTTTTTCTGGAGTTTCATTTGAAAAAGGATTAAAAGCTGTTGAAGCCTTGAAAAAAGAATTTAAAACTCAAGATTTAACACAAATCGCATTGCGATGGGTTTTAATGTTTGATGCTGTATCAACTGTTATTCCTGGAGCTAGTAAGCCTGAATATGTTTATCAAAATGCAAATGCAGCGCTCTTACCTCCATTAACAAAAGTTCAAATGCAAGCAGTCAGAGATATTTATGATATGTATATAAAAGATCCAGTTCATTATCTATGGTAAAAAAATAAAAATGCACTTTTTATAAGTGCATTTTTTTATGATTAAGTTTGCTCAGTATCAATAATCTACATCAATGATTAATGGTTTTTTACCTCTAAGGTCGATATAAAAGTTTGCTTGTGCTAGGCTATAATATGGATAAACAAATAAAAACCCTACTCCAAATGTTAATACACCTAGAATAAACCAACCAATAAAGCTGAATTGTAATTTAAATAATCTAAACTTATGGCCTTTCATCATCTCTTCACTTTTTTTGATTGCGTCCATGAAGTCAATTTCTGGATTTTCTGCAATAACATAATGAGTCATAGAGTAAGCATAAATTTTAATAATACCTGGAATGATTAAAAGTAGTGTCCATAGGAAAATAAAAATTCCCATAAGAATGTTTGCAACTATAGAAGTTACGAGACTTTTTTTAAACCCTTCAATAAGTAATTCAAAATTTTTGCCTTCGTTTTCATGTTCAGCAACATCAATTAGATAATATGATTGACCAACTAATATTGGTCCTACAAGAAGAAATGCTAACGGAACACTCGCACCTGAGACTGCTAAGACTATTAAACAAGCAATTAACACTGACCAATATGATTTTTTTAATTGATTCCATGTTTTAACGCGATAAGCTTTACTATTCATGAACATATGTGATACCTCCTATTAATAATTCTATTTTACCATGTTATGATAAAAGATAAAATTATATAAAATTATAATAAATTATTAAAAAATATGCCATTAAGTGGTAAAATAGATATGTAGTATTGAAATGGAGGAAAATATATGTTAAATATTAAGCAAATGACTAAAAGTTATGATGGCGTTAAAAATGCATGTGACCATATTGATCTAGATATTGAATCTGGAGATATCTTTGGTTTCATCGGCCATAATGGTGCAGGCAAAACAACTTTATTAAAATCTATTGCAGGTATTATTGATTTTAATGAGGGTGAAATTAAAGTTAACGGTATCTCTATTAAAGAGTCACCAATTGAAGTGAAAAAAATTATAGCTTATATTCCTGATAATCCAGATGTTTATGAATCTTTAACAGGCATACAGTATCTTGAATTTATTGCAGATGTTTTTGAAGTTCCACAAGAGAAAAGAAGAGAACTTGTTGAAAAATATACAACTATGTTTGAAATGTCTGATGTTTTGCATAATCCAATTTCGACATATTCTCATGGGATGAAGCAAAAAATTGTTGTTATTAGTGCATTAATTCATGAACCAAAACTTATGATACTTGATGAACCTTTTGTTGGTTTAGATCCTAAAGCAAGTTTCTTATTAAAAGAAGTATTTAAAGAAATGGTTAGCAAAGGATCTGCTATATTCTTTTCAACTCATGTTTTAGAAGTTGTAGAAAAGTTATGTAATAAGGTCGCTATTATAAAACAAGGAAGTATAGTTGCAAATGGTAATACAGTGGATATTATATCAAATGAATCGCTTGAAGAAATATTCATGGAGATAGAAAAAGAATCATGAAACTATCTAGATTAATAGGACTTCAATTAAAAAATAATTTTTCATTAAAGCGATATTTCGGATTTGATATAAAGAAAAATAAAGTTAAAGGTATTTTAATCATTGGAGCTATCATCTATGCTTTAATTGCTATGATTGGTACTTTTGGATACTTATTTTTTGATTTAGGAAAAATTTTAAATGAGATTAATAATGTGCAAATACTACTTAGTTTTTCTGCTGTATATGCTATAGGATTCACAATTTTTACTGTATTATTAAGAGCTAGTGGTTATTTATTTTATTATAAAGATTATGAAATTTTAGCACCACTACCTATACATTCAAGAAAAATATTTATCTCTAAACTTATTGTATTACTTATGATGATATACGTCATTAATTTTGCAATTACACTACCTATTATGTTCTCATTCTTTTATTGGAGTGGATTTAATTTAATTGGTATATTGTTATATATTATTGGATTAATTTTCATACCACTTATCCCTTTTATGATATTATCAATCATATCATTGGGAATATCATTATTAACATCGAAGATGAAACACAGTAAAATTATTACGTTGATTTTAATGGTTGGTGTATTACTTGGAATCATGGCATTATCATTTTCTATGAATGATACTCAAGTAAATCCATTGACTGGTCAGATAGATATTTTTGCAAATATGACTAAATACTATTTACCTTTTAAATGGTTTAACAATGCCGTATACAGCAATTCATTTTTAGATTTATTGTATATTGTAGGATCACATGGTATATTGTTTATTGTATATATTTACTTCGTTGAAAAACTTGCAGAATTCACTAATAAAAGAGGTATACGAAGTAATATTAAATACAAACAAAAAAATATATCATATCAAGAAAAACCAGTTGTTAGAACATTAGTAGAAAAAGAATTTAAAAAGTTTTTCAACTCTACATTATATGCGCTTAATTCAGGGGTCGGATTAGTTTTAATGATTGTTATGTCTATTGCAAGCTTATTTTTTAAAGCAGATATAGAATTATATTTTTCTCAAGAATTTGGCGTTGGATTAAGTGCGGAATTAATCATAATGGTATTGTTTTCATTTATGATAGGTTTAACATACACACCTGCTGTCAGTCTTTCTTTAGAAGGTAAAAATTTGTGGATTTTAAAAAGTCTGCCTATTAAAGCATCTAAAGTCATGTTTTCTAAAATAGTATTTAATTTAGTACTAATCTTACCGATAGCAATTATAAGTTTGATCATGTTAGGTATATCACTTCAAATATCTATATTAAACATATTTTTACTTATGTTGCTTGTTATCTCATTTTCTATGATGACTTCTTTTATGCAATCTGTGATTAATTTATACCTACCTAAATTTGATTATAATAATGACGCAGAAGTTGTTAAACAAAGTGCAGCTGCACTCATGGCAATTTTAGGTGTATTTGTTGTCATGATTGTTTATGGTGTTGGCATATATTTCTTGACTGATATTATTTCTTTACAACTTATTATTTTATTATTGACTGTTGTAAGTATAGGATTCACAATTCCGTTTTATATTATCTTAAGAGATAAGTCTGAAAAAGTGTTTTTAAATTTTTAAGCACATAACTAACATGTTATAATAGTAAATAAGAATAATGAAAGAAGGTATACATATGAAATTTAACGAATACAAGTATGAACGTCCAGATTTAGAAAAAGTGAAAAAAGATTTAGAAACTCAGATTGCTTTAATTGGTGAATCACAATCATTTGAGGTTGAGAAAAAAGCAATTGATGAAATTTTTGAAATTAACGATCATATAGGATCATTAGCTGTTTTAGTTTCTATTAGAAATAGTGTAGATACAAAAGATAAATTTTATGAAGCAGAACAAGAGTTTTTTGATGAAAATGGCCCAGTTCTACAACAATATGAGCATGAATTTATTTTGAAATTATTAAAATCTAAAAATAGAGAAGAACTTGAAAACTATCTAGGAAGTTTAATTTTTAAACGTGCTGAATTAGCTCAAAAGACTTTTAAGCCAGAAGTTATTCCTGATATGCAAAAAGAGAATAAATTATCTACAGAATACGGGAAGCTCATAGCATCTGCAGAAATTAAATTTAAAGATGGAATATATAACTTAAGTCAAATGGCACCATTTATTCAAGATAAAGATAGAGAAACTAGACATCAAGCTCAATTAGTTGTTTCAAAATTCTTTGAAGAAAATGAATCTGAATTTGATCGCATATATGACGAAATGGTACAAGTTAGACATAAGATTGCTAAATCTTTAGGCTATGAAAATTTTGTTCAGTTAGGATATGACAGATTTAGTAGAACAGATTATGATTTTAATGATGTAAAAAACTATAGAGATCAAATCTTTGAAGATATTGTTCCTCTAGTATCAGAACTTACAGAAAGAAAAGCTAAAAGATTAGGTATTAAATCTCCTAAATCTTATGATTTAGCACTATCATTTCTATCAGGAAATCCAAAACCAAAAGGTGATAGAGATTGGTTAGTTGAAAGAGCTCAAAAAATGTATAATGAAATGAGCACTGAAACTGGAGAGTTCTTTAATTTTATGATTGAACACGATTTATTAGATTTAGATAGTAAACCTGGCAAGCAAGGTGGAGGGTATTGTACATACGTCCCTGATTATAAATCACCCTTTATATTTGCCAACTTTAATGGGACTTCACATGATGTTGATGTCTTAACTCATGAAGCAGGACATGCATTTCAAGTTTATTCTAGTAGAGAGTTGTTACCTGAATATAGATGGCCAACAATGGAAGCAGCTGAGATCCATTCTATGAGTATGGAATTTTTAGCTTGGCCATGGATAGATCAATTCTTTTTAGAAGATACTGAAAAATACAAATTTAATCATCTAGCGGGTGCATTATCTTTTCTTCCATATGGTGTTTTAGTTGATGAATTTCAACATGGTATTTATGAAAATCCAAATCTTACACCTAATGAAAGAAAATCATTATGGAGAACATTAGAAAAGAAATATATGCCATTTAAAGACTATGGTGATGATTCATTTATGGATAAAGGTACATTTTGGTTTAGACAAGGCCATATATTTGGAGCACCATTTTACTATATCGACTATACACTTGCACAAGTATGTGCATTCCAATATTGGGTTATGAGTCAAGAGGATAGACAAAAAGCATTAGAAAGTTATCTTGCTTTATGTAAACTAGGTGGATCTAAGAGTTTTGTAGATCTAGTTGAATCAGCAAAATTAAAGAACCCTTTTGTTAAAGGATCTGTGAAAAAAATAATAAAACCGATTCGTGCATACTTAGATCAAGTTGATGACTCAAAACTTTAAATATGAAATATAAAACTTTACAATTCATTATTGTTATAGGTATATTAGTCTGTTTCTTTCTTCCAATGTTTAATGTAGAAGAAGAATCACTAACAGGTATACAAGCTATTTATTCTGGCAATATTTTATTATTTGGTAATATCATCATAGGGGTTGTCTTTTTAACAACCATAGCTCACTTGATTTTCATGATCTTTGGTATCTTTAAAAAAGAACAAACAGAGTCAATGGAAAGTACAATTAATATTGTGGTTAACATTTCTTTGATTGCTGGGTTATTAATGGTTACATTTCTTGGTTGGTATACAAATATAGTTGCAATCATTTGTGTCATCTTAATGATAGGATCTGCATACGTGAGATATAAGTTTTTATAAAATATAACATACAGCTTGTGATTATGTCACAAGCTGTTTTTTCATATGATATTTTTATGTTATAATATTTTTGATATATGGAGGTATAAAAATGTCTAATAAAGTATGTGTAATTGGAGCTGGTGCCAGTGGTATCTTTGCTGCTATATCTGCAAGACAACAAGGAGCAGATGTTTTTATACTAGAGAGAAATCAAAAAATAGGAAAAAAAATATTAGCTACAGGAAATGGCAGATGTAATTTTACAAATGTTGATGCGACTGATAACAATTATAATCATCCATATTTTGTAAAATCAGTATTTGAACAATTTGGGCCAGAACAAACGATTAAATATTTTGAATCATTAGGTATTCTACCTAAAGTTGAAGATGAAGGTAAGGCATATCCATATTCTGAACAAGCGTCAAGTATTGTTGAAGTTTTATTATATGAGCTCAATAGACTAGACATACCAATAATTTACGACAGTTTTGTAGAAGAACTAAGTATAAAAAATAATGATTATATCATCAAGACAACAAATAAACAGTATAATGCTGATAAGGTGATCTTAACGACTGGTGGTAAAGCTCTTCCAAAAAGTGGTAGTGATGGAAACGGATATCAAATAGCAAAAAAACTTGGACATAAGATAACACCAATTTTCCCTTCTTTAGTAAAATTAAATTTAGACTATCCATATTTAAAACAAATGGATGGCGTAAAAGTTAAAGCAAAAGCACAACTTGTCCATAACGAAAAGGTAATTCACGAAGAGTTTGGTGATGTTTTATTTACTAAATATGGTATATCTGGACCAACGATATTGCAGATATCTAGAACTGCAAACCAACTACTTCTTGAGGGTCAAAAGATATATATAAGAGTTATATTAATTAATGATTTAGAGATATATGAATTAGTTAAACGATTTAAAAACCTGGGTGCTAAACCCATAGAAATGGCTTTAGTGGGACTTATTCCAAGAAAGCTAATTCACCCAATATTAAAAGAAGCAAATATTCATAATTATCAGTTAAATACAGCATCTTTATCAGGAAAAGCATTAAAAAGAGTTCTAGATGTTTTATATAATTGGCAATTTTTAATCATTGATAGTAAGGGTTATGATGAAGCACAAGTTACAGCTGGCGGTGTAGATCTTGATCTAGTTGATCAAATGACTTTAGAATCTAAAGTTCATAAAGGTTTATATTTTGCTGGAGAAATTTTAGATATAGATGCTTTATGTGGTGGATATAATTTACAGTGGGCATGGTCTAGTGGTTACATAGCTGGAAAATATGCTGGAAAATAATATAAGAACAATAAAAAAAGAGGATATCCTCTTTTTATTTTTTGTCTTTTTTTATGTATTGACTAATGTTATCTGCAACCATCATGCCATCATAAACAGCTTTGGCTATTTGTAATTTTCCACCAATAACATCTCCTATTGCAAATAATCCTTCAATATTAGTTTGATAGTTTTGATTAACACTAATGTTATTGTCTTCAATAACTACACCTAATTTTGTAGCAAAATCAATAGAACTAGGAGTACCAATCGCAACAAACGTTCCTTGAACTTCATAGTGTTTGCCATCATCTGTTTCAATATGGGATAATTTATTAGTTCCTAAAAATTTAACTATTTTTTGATTTACTACAGGGAAATCAACATCTTGGTTTAATTCATGTCCATTAGTAAAAACAGTAATATCTTTATTGATTTGACTTAAGTAAGCTAACTCATTTAGCATGTAAGCACCACAACCAATAATTGCTATCTTTTTTCTTCTAAAGAAATATCCATCGCAAGTTGCACAGAAGCTAATACCTTTTCCTTTGAACTGATTGAAACCTGGTATTGATAAAGATAATCTTCTCTTTCCAGTAGCTAAAATAATTATTTTTGATGAAAATTTGTGTTTGATAGTTTTAACAGTAAAATAATCATCAACTTGATCTAGAGAAATCACAGAATCCATAAGGATATCAATTTTTAAATTCTTTGCTTGTTTAATCCCATTTTCTATTAATGTATCACCAGAGATAGGACTTTCAAAACCATAATAATTTTCAATCTTTCCTGGATAAGATTTTAAAGTACCAAAATCTTGTCCAATGACAAGAGGATTCATTCCAGCTCTTTTTAAATATATAGCTGCAGAAATACCAGCTGGACCTACACCAATTATAATTACGTCTTTCATAGACCTAAAAGCTTCATTAATGCTTTTTTAGATTGAACACCAATCATTTGATCCTTGATTTCACCATTAACAAAAACAGCTATAGTTGGAATACTCATAATATCGTATAAATCAGCAATTTCATATTCTTCATCAACTTCTAATTTACAAATCTTAGCAGCGCCTTTTACGTCTTCGCTAAGTTCTTCTAAGATTGGAGCAACTCTTAAGCAAGGACTGCACCATTTAGCCCAAAAATCGACTAATACAGGAACATCACTTTCTAAAACTTCTTTTTTAAATTCACTTGTCTTTAAATGCTTTACCATGTTTACACCTCATTTATATGTATAAGCTACTAATATCTTTAGATATAGTATTTATCTTTCATAGTTATTATAAAGAAAAACACAAAAAAACTAAAGGCTTTTACTTTACAAAGTAAATAGAGAGCTCTTTTTTGTATTATATGATTAAAAACGGTCTATAAAAAAAGTAAATCTTATCAGTTTAATGTCTTTATAAACTCAAGGTTGCATGGTATAATGTTATAGAATGAAATGTAGGTGAATTTATGATCAAAGTAAGTGATCTAAGTTTTTCATATAATGGTCGTGACGAAGCCCTTAAAGATGTTACATTTGACATAAAAAAAGGTGCTTGGGTCTCTATTTTAGGCCATAATGGTTCAGGTAAATCAACGTTATCAAAACTTTTAGTGGGATTAATTACACCTTCAAAAGGTAGTATAGAAATCGATGGTATGGCTTTAACAGATGAAAACTTAGGAAGTATAAGAAAAAAAATAGGTATTGTTTTTCAAAATCCAGATAATCAATTTGTTGGTGTAACAGTTAAACACGATATTGCATTTGGATTAGAAAATCAAAGAATACCACATAATGAAATGATAGAAAAAATAGATTATTATGCACATCTTGTTGGCATGCAGGATTTTTTGAATAAAGAACCTCATCAACTATCAGGTGGTCAAAAACAACGAGTAGCAATCGCTGGCGCTCTTGCTATGGAGCAAGATATCCTTATTTTAGATGAAGCTACTTCAATGCTTGATCCAGAGGGCACAAGAGATATAGTCGAACTCATTAGAAAACTTAATAAAGAATATCACAAAACAATTATTACAATTACACATGATTTATCATTTGCAACACAAAGTGATGAATTGATTGTATTAAGAAATGGTGAATTGATTCTTAAAGGTACACCTTTAGAAGTATTTAAAGAAGAAGAGATTTTAAAGTCATCTCATCTTGAATTACCTTTTGAATTAAGTGTATATAATGAAGTTTCTAAAGACAAAAAGATGAATAAAAGGGTTGTGGAAGCATTATGGACATTCAATTCAAAGACGTAGGATATAAATATAAAGGCATAAAAGTAAATTATGATGCACTCAATCATATCAATTTGACACTTGATGAAAAAGATGAGTTTGTCGCTATTATTGGACATACAGGAAGTGGGAAATCTACTTTAGTCCAACATATGAATGCATTATTATTACCAACAAGTGGAACACTTAATGTCTTAGGACAAATACTGCCTCCACAAAAAAACGAGAAGATTAATCATTTGAGACAAAAGGTTGGTCTAGTTTTTCAATTTCCTGAATATCAATTATTTGAAGAAACTATTTTAAAAGATATTATGTTTGGTCCGAAAAATTTCAAATCAACAGAGCAAGAAGCATTAGAAAAAGCTAAAAAAGCTGCAACTATTGTAGGTATAACTGAAGAGTTATATGAACAATCTCCATTTAGAATAAGTGGTGGACAAATGAGAAGAGTTGCGATTGCAGGTATTTTGGCAATGGAACCTAAAATATTAGTTTTAGATGAACCTACACGTGGGCTTGATCCTAGAGGTAGAAAAGATTTAATGAAAATCTTTAAAGAACTTCATGAAGTTGAACATAAATCCATTGTACTAATTTCTCATGATATGGATGTTGTTTCTGAATATGCAAAACGAGTTATTGTTTTGGAAGAAGGAGAAATTGTATTTGATGGCAAAAAAGAAGACCTTTTTGAACATCCTAATTTTGAATCTTTTCATTTAGATCTTCCAACACCTTTAAGAATACTTAAACATCTTGAAAAAGAAATCAACTTACCTTATCAACCAAAATATGATTTTGATAGTCTACTTCAGTATTTGAAGGAGGTAGGTTATGAATAATATTACGATTGGTCAGTATATTCCAGGTGACTCTTGGCTACATAAATTAGATCCAAGAATTAAATTATTTAGTTTAGTTTTAATGTTGGTTGCAACATTTTTAATTCCAGTCTCTGCAGATATCATTCCTTTGGTATCTATGATAGCTATTTTAATTATTATTATTGCATTAACTATATCTACAAGAATTCCAATGAGAAAAGTCTTAAACGGATTAAAACCTATTGTATTTCTTTTAACATTTACATTTGTTATCCAATTGTTTTATGTTAAATCAGGTAATTTAGTCTTTGATCCAATAGAAATGTATATTTCAATATCCAGTATAATAGGTATTATTCTATTTATCTTATTTTATAATTTCACAAAGAAATATATTAAATTTAGAATCCTTTATTTCTTCTTTGCGGTTTTCATGGTATTTTTCATACAAGCTGTATTGCCTTACATATCATTAACATCTTATACATTTGAAGTTTATGATCAAGGACTCTTAAGAGCAGGTTTTATCTTTTTAAGAATTACAAATGTCATTATTCTGACTTCACTTTTAACATTTACAACAATGACAACAGATCTAAATTATGGTATTGAATCTTTATTGAAACCTTTAAAGATTATAAAAGTACCAGTAGATATGATTGCAATGATGCTTTCACTAACTTTACGATATATACCAACACTTTTAATTGAAACTGAAAAAATTATGAAAGCACAAGCTTCAAGAGGTGTTGATTTTAAAGAATCAACATTTAAGGAAAAAATCAGTCAAATCATTTCTCTTTTAATTCCAGTATTTGTAATTTCATTTAAGCGTTCTGAAGATTTAGGAAACGCGATGGAAGTTAGAGGATATGTAATTGGTCAAAAGAGAACTAGAGTTGATGAATATATTGTTTCATTTAAAGATATTTTCACATTAGTTATGACTATTTTGATTTTAGCTGCTATCATTTATACGAGAGTGATGTAGTATGAGATATTTTGCAGTTTTAAGCTATGATGGAACAAGATATCATGGATTTCAAAAACAAATAAACGCAATAGGTATTCAAGATGTTATAGAAAAATCATTTAGATTGATGACCCAAAGTGTTATTAAAATTCATGCAGCAGGTAGAACTGATAAAGGTGTACATGCAAAAGGTCAAACATTTCATTTTGATAGTGACTTAGATTTGACAATTGAAAATTGGATGAGAATTAACGATCGATTGCCTTTAGACATTCGTGTTGAATCAATCAAACGAGTTAAAGATGATTTTCATGCAAGACATGATTCGAAATCAAAAAAATATCGATATGTTATTGCAAAAAATCCAAGTACAGTTTTTAATTCAAATTACGAAGTTTATGTAAAAGGACTCGATATCAATCTCATTAAACAAGCTATTCCTTATTTCATTGGAACTCATGATTTTAGAGGGTTTTGTCAATTGGTAAAAGGTAAACCAACTATAAAAACTATTCATTCAATTGATTTAAAAGAAACTAAAAGACATTATATATTTACATATCACGGTAATAGCTTTTTAAAATACATGGTTCGTTCAATGATGGGTACATTAATAGAAATCGGACAACATCGTAAGGACCCTGATATTATAAAAACTATTTTAGAAACTCAAAACAGAAAATTAGCGGGAAAAACTGCTGAATCTAGAGGTCTTTATTTACAAAAGATATATTATTAAAAAGGAGAAAATCATGTTTATCACATTCGAAGGTGGAGAAGGTACAGGTAAAACTACCCTAATTCAAAATGTCTTTGACAACTTAAAATCAACATATAATATTAAAACAACAAGAGAACCGGGTGGAAGCATGATTGCTGAAGCAATCCGAGATATTATCTTGAATCCTAAGTATGAAGGTGTAACACCATATACTGAAGCGCTACTTTTGGCTGCTTCAAGAGCACAACATTTAGATGAAGTAATTTTACCTCATCTAAAAAAAGGTGATATTGTTTTATGTGATCGCTACATAGACAGTTCCCTAGCTTATCAAGGATATGCAAGAAATTTAGGATTTGATTTTGTATTAAGTATTAATAAATATGCCACACAACATATGCCTGACTTAACTTTTTATATTGATCTAGATCCAAATATTGGTATAAAAAGAATCAAAGGACGCTCAAAATATGATCGACTTGACCAAGAATCTAAAATTTTTCATGATAAAGTGAGATTAGGCTATCTTGAATTATTAAGTATGTATCCAAATAGAATTATAAAAATAGATGGAAATGATTCTATAGAGAACATTACAAATCTTATTGTGAAAACCATAAAGGAAAAGATATGAAAAGAGCTTTGCATTTTTTTGAACAAACCATAAAAAAGAATAGATTGTCACATCTTTATTTAATTAGTGGACCTAAAGGTAGTGGTAAGGAACAACTTGTTGATCTTGTAAGTTATATGATTCTAAATCAAAACAAGCCTGAAAACAATCATATGAAAATCCAAATCAAGCAAAGAACCATGTCCAATATGATGGTCATTGAGCCTGAAGGGTTAACTTTAAAAAAAGAACAAATTATAAACTTGCAAACTGAATTCTCAAAAACAGCATTGGTTAAAGGACCTAGAATATATGTCATTACACATGTTGAAAAAATGAATCAAAGTGCAGCAAACTCATTGCTTAAGTTTATGGAAGATCCTATTAGTAAAGAAGTTTATGGATTTTTGTTGACTGATAATATAGACAACATGATTCCAACGATTATATCTAGAAGTCAAGTTATTCATTTAACTGAGATTAATGAAGATGCATTAAAAACTGAGTTAATGCAACTAGGCGTTTTAGAAAATGCAGCTACACTTGCTCCTTATTTGACTAAAGATATCGACCAAGCAGTAGAACTATCAAAAGACCCTAATTTTATAGGCATGTTAGACTTTATTGAACAAATCGCAAAAAATTGGGGAAATAGAAATATCTCTTATCCTATATTTTTTTCTAAACTAGCAGGTATTGTTTTACAAGATAGAGAAATATTTAAAAACTTTTTAGAATTATTATTGCTTTATCATGTAGACTTAATTCATTATAGAGCCAATCAACCAATAATTTATGCATATCTTAAAGAGTTTATTCAAATTCAAAGTGACCAAATGAAGGTCAATGAAATAAATGAACTTATAGAAGCCATTCAAGAAACCATTAAAAAACAAACTTACTATATAAACACAGAGCTAGCTTTAGATGAACTGAGTTATATATTAGAGAAAAAGAGGTAGCATCATGGACGTTGCTTTAGTACAATTCAAAGAAGCTGGAAAGAAATATTTCTTTTCATATCATAATTTAGAAATTAATCAAGATGATCTTGTAGTTGTTGAAACCTCAAGAGGGATTGAAATAGGTAGAGTTTATCTTTTAAAAGAAATAGAAGAGTCTGAACTTACAAGTGAATTAAAACCAATCATTAGATTAGCTCAAGATGAAGATATGAAAGAAGAAGAATATAATCAAACACTTGAAAAAGGTGTTGTTGAAACTGCCAAAAAACTTTCTATAAAAAATGAGCTTGAAATGAAAATACTTGGCGCAGAATATACATTAGATCGAAAAAGATTGTTAATCTATTTTGAAGCAGATAGTAGAGTCGATTTTAGAGGTCTTGTCAGAGACTTAAGTGAAATCTATCATACACGTATAGAACTACGTCAAATTGGTCCAAGAGATGCAGCAAAGATGATTGGTGGCATTGGTCCATGTGGTCTAATCTTATGTTGTACAATGTTTATTGGAGAATTTGATACGGTTTCAATTAAAATGGCGAAAAATCAAAATCTTGCATTAAATCCACAAAAGATTTCAGGTGTTTGTGGAAAATTATTATGCTGTATTAAATATGAAGATGAAGCTTATACTGAACTTAAAAAGAACTTACCAGATTTTCATGAAATCGTGGAAATAGAAGGTGAACAAGTCTTAGTCATTGATGTAAATATACTAGGACAAAAAGTCAAAGTTAAACATCAACAAGAAGATTTTTCTGAATGGGTTACGCTTGATATGATTAAAAGAATAAAAGCTTGAAAAGACAATTAATCAACTCAAATCTATGGATTGAGCAAACAAGAGGACACTCATTTAATTTAGATACTGTGTTGCTAGCACATTTTGTTAAACTAAACTATAAAATTAAATCTGTACTTGATATAGGTACTGGAAATGGTAGTTTAGCTTTATATTTAAGTGAAAAAACTAAAGCTAAGATTACTGGTATTGAAATACAAGAAAGTAGATATCAACAAGCTTTGACTAATGTAAAATTAAACAAATTAGAATCTCAAATAGATATTATTTTAGAAGACTATTTAAATACTAATTTTAAGGATATTGATGTTATTGTTTGTAATCCACCATTTTTTAAAGTTGATAAATCTTCAAATCTTAATCAAGATGATTCCATTACAATGGCAAGACATGAAATTTCACTTGATTTAGAATCATTAATCATAAAGGTTAGTGAGCAGTTAAAATATAGTGGTAAATTTTTTATGATTCATCGACCTGATCGCTTAATCGAAATCATAAGATTATGTGATCAAAATCATTTAACTATTAAAAGACTTCAATTAGTACATTCATATTTAGATAAAAAAGCAAATCATGTATTAATTGAATGTAGTAAATATGGTAAAGATCAAATGATATTTGAACCATCATTGATTATATATCAAGAAAAACATCAAATGACGGACCAGGCTGCAAAATTATTAGGAGGACATTTAAATGTTACTTAGTTTATTGACAAGAAAAGAAAAACTTAAATTTTTGGATTTAGTCATGCACATGGTTGCTGTTGATGGCGAACCTACAGAAATTGAGCAAAGATTATTAAACATTATGTTAGCAGAAGTTGGTGACAGCATCATCAAAGAATACACATTTACTTTAAGTGAAAACTTAGAAGAAACCGTTAATTATTTTAGAGAAGCTAGCCAATCAGTAAAAAACATCGTTTACTTAAGTTTATTAAAAGTTACAATGATGGATGATTTTTATAATACGACCGAGCATATATTTTTAGAAGAAATGCGTCTAGAATTTTCAATTTCAGATTTTAAGAAGAAACAACTTATGCGTTTAGTATATAACGAACGGGATTTAAGAGAACGTGCGAAAAGAGTTGTTTCAAATTGATCCAAAAGAGCTTTAAAGATAAAAAGCCTACACTTTATGTAGTTTCGACACCCATTGGTAATCTAAAAGATATGAGTTATCGTGCGGTTGAGATTTTAAATGAAGTGGATGTGATTTTATGCGAAGATACTAGAACGTCTTCTAAACTTCTAAATTATTATGATATACACAAGCCATTAATGAGCTTCCATGATTTCAATAAAGAGGCTAAACAAAAAAATGCAATAGATATTTTAAAAAGCGGGAAAGATATCGCTTTAATTAGTGATGCTGGAACACCAGGAATTAATGATCCTGGTTATGAACTTATTTTAGATGTAATAGAACATGATTATTATGTTGTTTCTATCCCTGGAGCAAGCGCAGCGATTGCTGCAATTATATCATCAGGTCTTTTGATACAACCTTTTACATTTATTGGATTTCTTCCAAGAAAAAAAGGCGAACAAAAAACTGTTTTAGAAACATATCTAAATAGAAAAGAAACAATCGTTATTTACGAGTCACCTTTGAGAGTTAAAAAAACTGTTGAAACTTTATATGAAGTTTTTGGAGATCGTAAAATTACGCTAGCTAGAGAACTTACTAAAATGTTTGAAACCATTACGAGAACAACATTAAAAAAAGCTATTACAATCGAACATGATATCAGAGGAGAATATGTTTTAATCGTTGAAGGAAGCGATGATCCTGTTGATTTGTCAATTTCTATCGTTGATCATGTTAAGCAATATATTGAAGAAGGCCATGAAGAAAAAGACGCAATGAAGGCAGTAGCTAAAGTTAGACACATCACAAAAAGTGAAGTTTACAAGGCATATAAAATAAACCAATAATTTTTCTTGCATTTTTAAAGTTTTATAATATAATAGTATAGAATAGACAATGATAAAAAGAGTAGTATACTTAAGTTGCTTTTAGAGAGTTCGTGGATGGTGAAAACGAATCAACTAAGATATGAAAATGGTTTTTGAGTCTTTTAGTCGATATGTAGACTAAAACGTAACTCCTGCGTTAAAGGGTTAGAGTGCTAGGATTTCCTAGAACTAAGGTGGTACCGCGATGATTCGTCCTTAGATATTTTTTAAGGGCGATTTTTATATTTTTAAGGAGGATTTTAAAATGAAAGAAAAGTATTATATTACGACTGCAATTGCATATAGTTCTGCAGTACCTCATGTAGGTAATGTTTATGAAGCTATTTTGGCTGATTCAATTGCTAGATTTAAGCGGTTAAAAGGCTATGATGTGTTTTTTCAAACAGGTACTGACGAACACGGACAAAAAATAGAATCAAAAGCAGCGGATAATGAATTATCTCCTAAAGCTTATGTTGATTTAATCTCTTCAGAGATTAGAAGAATATATGACAAAGTCAACATCAGTTATGATCAATTTGTACGTACCACTGATGAAAGACATATTAAGTCAGTTCAAGCAATTTTTAAGAAATTATATGATCAAGGTGATATCTATTTAGGTAAATATGAAGGATGGTATTCAATAAGTGATGAATCCTTTATTTCAGAAAAAGATATCGTGGATGGTAAAGCTCCAAGCGGAGATATTCCAGTTTGGACAAGTGAAGAAGCATACTTTTTCAAAATGTCTACATATCAACAAAGACTATTAGATCATATCGATAAACATCCAGAGTTTATTGAACCTGAATCAAGAAGAAATGAAATGATTCAAAACTTTCTAAAAGAAGATCTTCCTGATTTATCTGTTTCAAGAACATCTTTTAAATGGGGAATCCCAGTCGATTTTGATGATGCGCATGTTGTTTATGTTTGGATTGATGCGCTATCAAATTATATTACTGGACTTGGATACAACCCAGATCTTCCTGAAACTGAGGAGTTTAAGACTTATTGGCCAGCTGATGTTCATTTGATAGGAAAAGATATTTTAAGATTTCACACGATTTATTGGCCAATTATTTTAATGGCAATCGGTGTAGAATTACCAAAACAAATATTTGGACATCCTTGGGTTTTATTCAATAAGAATAAAATGAGTAAATCTACAGGTAATGTTATGTATACAGATAAATTAGTTAAACATTTTGGTGTGGATACACTAAGATATTATGTATTGCATGAAATACCTTATGCTCAAGATGGAAATATAACTTATGAACTTTTAATTGAAAGAAATAATACAGATTTAGCAAACACTATCGGAAATTTAGTTAACAGAACTATAGGTATGGTTCATAAATATCGTAATGGTGTTCTAGATAAAATGATTTTAGATGAACCATTTGAATTAAGTCTTGAGGAAAAAGCACTAGAAGCCCTACCTGAAATGACAAAATACATGGATAGTCTAAGAGTCAGTGATGCACTTGAAGAAGTTGTTAAACTTGCTCGTTATGCAAATAAGTATATCGATGTATCAGAACCATGGGTTTTAAATAAAGATGAAGATAAAAAAGATGTTTTAACACACGTCTTATATCATTTATTAGAAACTATTCGATACGTAGGAACACTTTTACAACCATTTTTACCAGAAACAGCCGAAAAGATTTTAGAACAAATAGGCGTTAAAGAACATAGTTTCGAATCTCTAGAAACATTTGGACAATATAAAGCACAAACTTTAAACAAACCTTATGTCTTATTTGAAAGATTTGATATGAATAAAAAAATCGAGGAGATTTTAACTGACGAAAATGAATAAATTAATAACTTTTTTAAAAAGCGAAACATATATTAATAAAATATATCCCGAGGTCAAAAGAGTAGGTGTTGTCATCTTATTTACTTTCATCTATGGGATAGGAGTTGCATGGTTCTTAGAAGCTTCTGTTGTGCCATTATATAGTGGAGGTATTCCAGGGCTAGGACAACTTGTTAGAGATACATTATTTGTTATATTTAATGTAGATGTAGGAGCAAATTTTCTAGGTTTATTTGTTATTATTGCAAATATTCCAATTCTTTTATTAGGTTGGTTTGGTGTGTCTCATAGATTTACAATTTATTCTATGATTTCAATATTGATTCAAGCATTTATTTTAAGTTGGATGCCACAAATTGATATGGGATTAGGTTCAGTAGAACACGCATTTACCTCAGCTGTATTAGGTGGTCTCTTAATCGGTATAGGTGCAGGTGGGGCACTAAGATATGGGACTTCAACTGGTGGTCTAGATATCATTGCTCAATACTTATCGTTTAAAAAAGGTAAGTCTGTGGGTACATTATCTATGGCTATGAATTTATTCATTGCGATTTTAGGTGGATTTATTGTAGGTGGGAAAATTGGTCCAGGTGGAGAAGTTATCACTGGTGGTGTTATTATTTCATACACAGTAATTCGTGTCATCGTTTCCACAATCTTAACGGATAGAATGCATACTGCATATCAGTTTTTATCTGTAGATATAATTACACAAGATCCTCAAGCACTTGTTGATGAGATATTGCATAAAGTATATCGAGGTGTTACATTAATGAAGGTTGAAGGGGCATATTCACATCACGAAAAAACTTTAATTTATGTTGTGATTTCATCTTATGAACTACATGCTTTAATTGCATTAGTGAAAAAAACAGATCCACATGCTTTTATGGTTACCAGACCTACAAAACATGTCTTTGGTAATTTTGCTAGAAAAACAATCGCTTAAAAAGACCTTTTTAGGTCTTTTTTTATCAAATAGTTAACAAATATGTATTTAGTTGGTATAATAAAAATTGAAGTCATTATGTATGAAAGGACCCTTAAAAATGGATATATTAAACATGATTAAAGATTCTTATATGAATCTTGATTTAAAAGCTAAATCTAAAACAGCAGTTATTGAAGAATTAGCAAAAAAATTAGATGATGCAGGTATCGTTACAAATTTGGATTTATTAGTTAACGATATTAGAATAAGAGAATCTTTATCATCTACAGGTATTGGATTTAAAATCGCTATTCCTCATGCCAAAAGTAAATATATAACTGAACCAGCGATTGTTTTTGGTAAATCAATAGATGGAATAGATTATGATTCTATGGATGGAGAATACGCACATCTATTTTTCTTAATTTGCATGCCAGAAAATGGTGGAAATCTCCATTTAAAAGCTTTAGCTAAATTATCAAGAAATTTAATACATGAAAGTTTTAGACTAAGCTTAGAAGAAGCAAAAACAACTAAAGAAGTTTTAGAAGTTTTAAAAGATATTGATAAAGAAGACCAATATGCCTAAGATTGTATGTGTAACTGCATGTCCAACAGGAATAGCACACACATATATTGCTGCTGAGATGTTAAAAGTTGCAGGAAAGTCTTTAGGATATAAAATGTTGATTGAAACACATGGTGCAATTGGAGTAGAAAATAAATTAAAAAGTGATGATATCAAAGAAGCAATAGGGGTTATTATTGCTGCTGATATCCATATAGATAAGAATAGATTTGAAGGTAAAAAAGTAATAGAAGTATCAACAGGACAAGCAATTAATCATCCAAAAGAAATAATTAAGAGATTAGAAAACCTAGAGTAAAGGTATACATCGTGAAAAAAATAGTTAATATTTACAAAAATTTTATGAATGGTTTTACTTATATCATTCCACTAGCAGTTGTTGGTGGAGTGTTTTTGACTTTAAATATTCAAATAGATAATCCTTCACTATTTGACTTTGGGTCTATAGCATTCTTTTTAATTTATCCAATTTTAGCGAGCTTTATTGCTTTTGCAATAGGTGATCGACCTGCATTTGTTTTGGGACTTTTAGCCGGAGCAATCGTTACTGTAAAAGGTGGAGGGTTTTTAAGTGCAACACTTATTGGTTTTTCATCAGGATATTTAATTTTGTTATTTAATTTTCTATTTAAGAAAATGCCATATGGTATCAAGAGCTTGAATCCTGTATTTATTTATCCAATATTAGGAACAGCTATTATGTTTTTTGTAATTCAAGGATTTGAAATAACGATTTTCCCAGTTGAATTTTTTGTTAGAGATATTTATTCAAACCTAGATAAAATATTCATTATTATATTAGTAGGGATACTTAGTTTAATGATGGCAATTGATTTAGGAGGACCTATTAATAAAATTGCTTATATCATCGGCATATTAACCATACTAAGTGGTAATGAATCATTTGTCATGCCAGCAGTTATGATTGCAGGAATGATGCCACCTTTAGTGATTGCAAGTTCTGCTTTAATATTTAAAAATAAATATAGTGAGAAAGAACATATCTTAGCAAAAAGAAATTGGTTATTAGGACTTTCTTTTATAACAGAAGGAGCGATACCATTTATAAAAAAAGATAAAAAAATAAAATATATATTTATTCTAGCAAGTATGACAGCGGGTATAGCATCTGCATTCTTTGATGTTTCATCATTAATCGCACATGGTGGTATCTTATCTGTTATATTCATGAATAACGCATTTATGTTTTTAATTATCTTGGTTTTAGCAACACTCATTTTTGGATTAATTTTAGGACTTATATTAAAAAAAAATGAAGTTCAAATGTAAAAAAATATTTTTATTTAAATATCATCTTTACATATAAATAAATCTTTGCTATACTGAACAAGTATTCAATATATCGTATAATCGACTAAATGTGGTGGTCAAGTTTCTACCGTGAAGCCGTAAAATTCACGACTACGATATGAAAACATCTTTTTTTATTGTTTTCATATGTAGAAACCACATTTTTGTGGTTTTTTTGTTTGAAAAAATACATATTGAATATAAAATAAAAAAAGGAGAAAGAGAATGGAAAGAGTCAAAAAGTTTTACGCATCATGTATGAATCGCACTAAGATATTCTTCAAGATTGAAGAAAGAGGATCATCAGTTGTAAAAGAACTTCTAGCAGGTGTAACGATATTCTTAGCAATGGCTTATATCTTACCTGTTAACAGTTTTATGCTAGCAGCGACAGGCTTACCTGTTGGTGGTGTATTTTTAGCAACAGCTCTATCTGCAGCAATCGCAACACTTATTATGGGCCTACTTGCTAATCTACCTGTTGCATTAGCACCTGGTATGGGATTAAATGCATTTTTCACTTATACTTTAGTTAATTTTGGATTAGGCTATAGCCCAGAAGCTGCATTAGCTGCAGTTTTAGTTTCTGGTATATTGTTCCTAATTATTTCTTTAACTGGATTGAGAAAAATAGTCATTAATGCAATTCCTCAAGGATTAAAGTTATCAGTTGGAGCTGGTATCGGATTTTTTATTGCATTTATTGGACTTAAAAATGCTGGTATTATTGTTGGAGATGCAAATACGTTCGTAACTTTAGGTAATCTAGCGCATCCTGCTGTATTACTAGCACTATTTGGATTATTACTAGTTGTTGTATTATATGCCTTAAAATTCAAGTTTGCGCTTATTACATCGATAGTTGCAACTGCAGTTGTCGGATTGGTTTTAAATGCATTAGGTGTAGCTTTCATGCCTGTCTATGATCCATCAGGTATGACTGGTGTATGGAGCGGTGCTAGAGAAACTGTTGGAGCTGCATTTGGTGGTTTTTCAGAATTATTTTCTAGTTGGAATGCAATTGTTGTTATTTTCTCATTATTGTTTGTAGATTTCTTTGATACAGCAGGTACATTGATGGCTGTTGGTAATCAAGCAGGTTTAATTAACGATGAAGGTATTATTGAAGGTGGAGACAATGCATTGATCGCTGATTCAATTGGTACTATTGCTGGCGCAATGTTAGGAACATCTAATGTAACTAGTTATATTGAATCTTCTACAGGTATTGAACAAGGTGGACGTACAGGTCTTACTAGTGTAGTTGTTGCTGTATTATTTATTCTTTCAATATTCTTATACCCAATACTATCAATATTTAATGGCGTAGTTGTAGATACGAATGCATTTGGTGATGCGATTGTATATTCACCTGTAACTGCAATGGCTTTAATTATGGTAGGAACATTAATGTTTTCACAATTAAAAGATATCGACTGGGATGATAAAGCAATCGTTATTACAGGATTCTTTACTGTAATCATCATGATTCTTTCTTATTCAATCGCAACAGGTATCGCAGTTGGATTTATATTCTTCCCAATTGTAAAAGTTGCTCAAAAGAAGGCTAAAGAAGTAAATCCAGTTATGTATGTATTAGCTATATTATTTATATTTTATTTTGTAGTTAAATTCATTGCATAAAACATAAAAAAATTAATCTAAAAAGGATCTTTTTATTAAAAGATCCTTTTTTTATTTAATCATATATTGCATATAATTTGAAGTTCAATATATAACCATGATATCTTTAATATGTTCTTTAATATAGGAGGTCTTATTATATGCAATTAAAAAAAGAAATTGGACTATTTAGTGGTATCGCAATTATTGCTGGTATTATGATTGGTTCTGGAATATTTGTGTTTGGAAGTTTAATTTTAACAAGAGTTGGTTATGCACTTGGATTATCGCTTTTAGTTTGGCTTATCGGAGGGATCATTACATTATTTTCTGGTCTAACTTATGCAGAACTTGGAACGATGTTTCCTGAGACTGGTGGATATTATGTTTATTTAAAAAAAGCTTATGGTAAAAAGACTGCGTTTTTGAGTGGGACTATGAACTTTGTTTTAGCTAGTAGTGGATCGATTGCTTTACTAGCACTTGTGTTTAGTGATATTTTATCGTATATCTTGCCAGTGACTAATTATGTAAAATGGATTGCTGCTGGTGTGATTATTATATTATCTTTAATCAATTATTTAGGCGTTAAGTTTGGATCGTTAGTTCAAAAGATCTTTCTTGTTGCTAAATTGATTCCATTGATAGGTATTATCGTTATTGGTTTATTTTTAGGGACTGAAAGTGTTACGCTTAATTTTATACCTGAGGGCGGATTGACAGTAACTAAGTTATTCACAACCATTGGATTTGGAGTAGTGGGAACACTTTGGGCTTATGAAGGGTGGACTAATTTAAATACTGTATCAGGTGAGATGAAAAACGTATCTAAAGATCTACCGAAAGCTATATTGATTGCTATTTCAGGGGTTACGATTATTTATGTGTTATTCACATTTTCAATTTATAGATTAATCCCGTTAAACGATTTAATAGCTTTATCTGAAGGTGGAGCAGTTCTACCGATACCAGCAATGATGAGTGTATTTGGAAATACGGGAATGTATTTAGTTTTTGGTGCTGTATTGATATCAGTCTTTGGAGCATTAAATGGAAGTGTCATGGTATTTCCAAGAGTTTATTATGCAATGGCATTAGATCAAACATTTTTTAAATCATTTAAAACAATAGATAAAAAGCATCAAACACCAAGTATTGCAATATTTGGATCAATGGTGATGTCACTTGTTTTATTATTGTTTAATGTTGAACAATTATTAACATTTGTAGTTTTTACAGGATTAATATTTAATACATTAATTTTTGCATCCGTATTTATATTTAGAAAGAAACAACCTGATCTAAAAAGACCTTATAAAGTATGGGGATATCCATATGTTCCAGGAATTGCGATTATAGGTATGGTTGGATTATTTATCGCAACACTGGTTGAAGATCTTGTTCCATCATTAATCGGGCTTGGTGTTTTAGTAGTAGCTTATTTATTTTATACATTTGTTATAGAAAAGAAAATGAAAAAAGGCGAATAAAAAATTCGCCTTTTTATTTTTATAGTTTTTTATTTTTCTAAGTAAGTTAGAACTTGATTTAAAATGATACCTACTAAAGCAGCTAAACTCATACCAGCTAATGTTGTTTGACTATTAAATGAAACGAATGCACCACCTAGTCCAATAACTAACATGGTTGATACAACAATTAGGTTTTTCATGTTAGATAAATCTGTTTTAGCTTTAATTAAAACTTTGACACCGTTTGCTGCAATCAAGCCATATAAGATAATCGTCATCCCACCAATGACTGCCCAAGGTATACTCATGATGAATGCTTGTATGTATCCAAAGAATCCTAGAAGAACTGCAAATATAGCAGCTAAACCTACGACATAAACAGAGCCAACTTTTGTAAGCGCGATAACTCCAGTGTTTTCACCATATGTTGTATTTGCAGGTCCACCTAATGAAGCAGAGACAAAAGTTGCAATCCCATCACCTAATAACGTACGATGAAGTCCAGGATCTTTAATAAAATCATTACCGGTAATTTCACCTAAAACGATATGATCACCGATATGCTCAGAAATTGTTACCAAGGCTAAAGGAGCAAAAACTAATATTTGAGAAAAATTCAGTTTATATGTTCCAAGAATTTGAAAATTTGGAAGTTGAAAGAAAGAGACTCCAGTAAAAGCTGCTTTTAAATCAACAGCACCAAGAAAAATAGAAGCTATGTAACCTACAAAGATAGCAATCACAAATGGAACAATCTTTAAAAAGCCTTTTGCTTTAATTGATAATATAACAACAGTTGCGAATGTTACAAAAGCTATTAATGGAACTTTCCAGCCTGCACCATATAGATCTATATACAATCCATTATCATATAGAGGTTGCATACCTAACAAACCAAAATTTTTAACAGCAACAGGTGCAAGTGTTAATCCGATGATAATAATCATTGGACCGATTACGATTGGTGGAAGTAGTTTTCTAAGCCAATTGCTGCCTGCAAAATAAATAATAGTTGCAATAACCGCATAAACGATACCAACAACCATTAAACCAACATATGCACTAGAAACTCCACCTGTAGAAGCAATCGCTGCAGAGATCGTTGTGATGTATGCAAAACTACTTCCTAAATAGACAGGAACCTTACCTTTAGTACACAAGATATAAATCAACGTACCCAAGCCGCTTGCTACAAGCGCTACACCAACATCTAAGCCAGTTAACATTGGAACTAGAACTGTTGCTCCAAACATTGCAAAAACATGCTGTAAACTTAAAATAATCCAACGGCCAACTGGGGTTGGCTTTTCATTAATTCCTACAACTAAACCATTTTTTTCCATGAATTACGCTCCTTATTTTATTGTAAGGCCTCAAAAAAAAGGACACCAGTGGCATCCTTTAAGGGTATTTTGCATAAAAAAAATGTTACCTTATTATGCTCACGGGCATAACTTAAAGGACCTTTACTAAATCAAGTATATCATAATATTTTTTGAATACAATAGATTTTTTGCAAAAAAAAGTTATAATGAGTACGTAGGTGATAATATGAAAGAAATTATGAATCAGGAACAAATATCAAGAACGATAAAAAGAATGACACACGAAATTATAGAAAAGAATTCAAATTTGGAATCTATTGTTTTATTAGGCATTCTGAAAAAAGGGTATCCATTAGCAAAAATATTACAAAAGAATTTAAAAGATTTTGCTGGAATCACAGTCGATACTTATCCTATAGATATCAAAGCCTATCGAGATGATTTAGATACGCACATCAATAAAGTCAATCAAGGATTTAATTTAGATAAAAAAACTGTCATCATTGTTGATGATGTTTTATTTACTGGAAGAACAGTTAGAGCGGCTATGGACGCGATTAACAATCACGGAAGACCAGAAAAAATAGAACTAGCAATCTTAATTGATAGAGGTCATCGAGAACTACCTATTAGAGCTGATTTCATAGGTAAAAACATCCCAACTTCAAGCAAAGAAAAGGTCATTGTAGATTTAGAAAAGCAACTTGTAACCATTGATGAATAAATAAAAGATAATAAAGCATGAAACTGTTGACAATTTTTGATTTATATAGTAATATAACAAAGGTACGTTTTAAATTTATATCCACTAATGCCCTTATTTTTTTAAAAGAAATAAGAATATAAGGAGAATTACAATGAAAACATTCATGGCGAATGAAAGTACGATTACACGCAAATGGTTTGTAGTCGACGCAGAAAACAAAACTTTAGGACGCTTAGCGACTGAAGTAGCATCAGTTTTAAAAGGAAAACATAAACCAACCTACACTCCTCATGTAGATTCAGGTGACTATGTGATCGTTTTAAACGCAGAGAAAATTAAATTAACTGGTAAGAAATGGGACAAAAAGATGTATTATAGTCACTCAGGCTATAATGGAGGTCTTACGTCTACAAGTGCTAAAGACGTTATGGCGAAATTCCCAACACGTATGGTTGAAAAAGCAATTGTTGGTATGTTACCACATACAAAGTTAGGCGCTTCAATGGCGAGAAAACTTTTTGTATATGCTGGTCCAGAACACAAACATTCTGCACAACAACCAGAAAAATTGGAGGTTTAACACATGGCAAACACTAAAGTACAATATTTTGGTACAGGACGTCGTAAGAGTTCAGTAGCTAGAGTAATTTTATCAAATGGTAAAGGTGAGTTTTTAATTAACGATCGTCCATTTGAAGAATATATTCCTTCAGCTGCAACACGTTTAGACGTTACACAACCACTTGTTCTAACTGAATCAGAAGGCAAGTATGATATTAGCGTTAATGTTAACGGTGGTGGACTTACTGGTCAAGCTGGAGCAATCCGTCTAGGCATCACACGCGCATTACTTGAAATCAACCCTGATTTAAGAAAAATCTTAAAACCAGCTGGTATGATCACAAGGGATTCACGTAGTAAAGAACGTAAAAAGTACGGTTTGAAAAAAGCAAGAAAAGCTTCACAATTCTCAAAACGTTAATTTTATTAGGACCCTATGGGTCCTTTTCTTTTGTATCATGTTATAATTTATATATATGTAGAAGTTGAGGGTACACATGAAGCTGAATTACAAAACAACTTTTTATGTAGGCTTGATATTTTTTAGTATTTCAATGTTTTGGCAAGCTTACGACATGTTAATCGCAAAAACGCTAATAGATAAATTTGGATTAAACCAATTAGAATCTGGAATCGTCATGGCATTTGATAATATTATGGCAGTTATTTTACTTCCTCTTTTTGGTGCTTTATCTGATAAATCTACACATAGACTTGGAAGAAGAACCCCTTATATCATTATCGGCACGGTTGTTGCTGCACTAGCATTTATGATGTTATCGTTTGCTGATTATAGACAAACTGAAAAAATTAAATCTACAGATATTATTGAAGAACATTATGATGTTGCATTTGATGATAACGCTGATATTACTTTGAAATCTCATTGGTACATGGTTATAGATATCATGAAAACCGAAAGAGATAACACATATACTTCAGGATTAATTAGTGCTAGCGAATATGGTGAGTGGCGATCTACAATTTATCTACCTATATCAACGATTTTAGACGCTGGTGATCAAGAATTATCAGTAGGTGATCAAACAAAAGTAAGAGATTTATATTATAAATACTTATCCTTAAGAGCTTGGGAACTTACAGAAAATGATCCAGAAGTCTTTTATACATTTTTAGCGATTTTATTTGTCGCTTTAGTTTCTATGGCTATTTATAGAACACCCGCAATTGCTTTAATGCCAGATGTGACTATCAAGCCTAACAGAACAAAAGCTAATGCAATTGTAACTTTTTTAGGTGCCATAGGTGGAGTGTTCTCTGTTTTTGTTATCTTATTTAGTGGTTTAAATAGACATGCTTATCATAGTCACGCTAGTGTGTATATTATCATAGGGACTATTATGTTAATTACTTTAGGTATCTTCTTATGGAAAGTAAAAGAACCGTTATTAGTAAAAGAAAAAGAAGCAAAAGAAAAAGCATATGATATCAAAGAAAGTGATCCATACGAAAACCCTGAAAAATCTTTTAATAGAGAAAAAAGAATCTCTTTATATTTGTTATTAGCAACTGTTTTCCTACTCTTTTTTGGATATAATGCAGTGATGAGTAAAATTGCCGATTATCTACCTAAAGTGCTAAATATGGAGTTTTATCAATTACCTTTTATTATTGCTCAAGGTATAGTGATTGCAACTATTCTTCCATTAGGTTTATTAAGTTTAAAGATTGGCAGAAAAAAGTCTATGCTTATCGGTATATGCTTATTAATTATTTCGATGGGAGCCATCGTATTCATTGAACAAAATCAAATTATTCTTACAGCTTCTATTATTTTAGTTGCAGGCTTTGGGTGGACACTAACAGGTGTCAATATATATCCAATGGTTGTTGAACTTTCTAAGGGTAAAAATGTTGGTACATATACTGGATACTATTATGCTGCATCCATGGGTGCACAAATATTTACACCGATGTTATCGGGATGGTTAATGGATACATATGGTAGAATCATATTGTTTCCATATGCAACAGTATTTATGGTTCTTGCACTTATTACAATGTCATTAGTTAAACATGGTAATACACAAAAAATAGATTTTAAGAAATTCTTTAAGAAGAAGGTGTGATATGAAAATACAAGTTGTAGGTTATTCAAGTTCAGGAAAATCAACATTTTCTAAGAGACTTTCAAAACATTATCATATAGAAGTACTTCATATTGATACCATCTTTTTTGGACCAGATTGGGTCGAAAGAGATCAGAAAAAAGTTGAAGTTGAAATCAAAGAATTCATGACAAAAGATGAATGGATTATTGATGGTCAATACCGCAAATTAGCAACATCTAGATATGAGATGTGCGATCAGTTATTTCTCTTTGATTTTAATCGCTTTAAATGTCTTTATGGTGCGATATTAAGACGTATTAAATATCATAAAAAAAGTCGTGATTCGATTGCAGATGGATGCATAGAAAGACTTAATTTTAGTTTTATATGGTGGATCTTATTTAGTGGTCGTAAAAACGATTCTAAAGCACTTATGAAACTCTATAAAGAAAAGTATAAAAATAAGGTAGTTGTATTTAAAAATAGAAGACAAGTTAACAAGTATTTATTATCCATCGGCTATGACGGATCTTTAAAATATGAATAAATTCATATAAACATTGTTAATTACCTAGATATATCGTATAATATTACTGCATAAAGGATGGGATAAAATGAAAAAAGTTAGAGTAAGATATGCACCTAGTCCAACAGGACTTCTTCATATCGGAAACGCAAGAAGTGCATTATTTAATTATCTATACGCACGTCATTTTGGCGGCGATTTTATTGTAAGAATAGAAGATACTGATGTTTTAAGAAATGTTGAAGGTGGAGAAGCATCTCAATTAAACTATCTTAATTGGTTAGGTTTAGAGTGGAATGAGTCACCTGATAAAGGTGGAGATTTTGGCCCTTATCGCCAATTAGAACGCCTTGATTTATATACAAAATATGCTAATGAATTACTAGAAAAAGGATTAGCATATAAGGATTTTAGAGAAGATAGTGAAACATATGCAATTCGTTTTAAAGTTCCAAGTGATGTGACTTATGCATTTGATGACATTGTGCGCGGGACTTTAAAATTTGAGAGCAAGGATGTTGAAGATTGGATTATCATGAAAGATAATGGAATTCCGACATATAACTTTGCGGTTGTTATTGACGATCATTTTATGGAAATCACACACGTTTTACGTGGTGAAGAACACATAACAAATACACCTAAACAATTAATGATATATGAAGCATTTAATTGGCAAGCACCACTTTTTGGACATATGACTATTATCGTCAATGAAGAAAAGAAAAAACTATCAAAAAGAGATAAAAATGTTATTCAATTTATTTCTGAGTATGAAAAGATAGGATATCTTCCAGAAGCAATGTTTAATTTTATTTCTCTATTGGGATGGTCTCCACAAGGCAACAAAGAAATCTTGAGTAAGGAAAACATTATTAAACAATTTGATCCCAAAAGATTATCAAAAGCACCTGCTATGTTTGATAAAGACAAATTAGCATTTATAAATAGTAAATATATTAAAAAGTTGACTATTGAAGCATTAGCTGAAAAATCTAAAATCTTCTTAGAAGAAGCAAACATTGAAATTAAATCTCAAAAATGGTTAGAACTATTGGTTACAGTTTTTCAAGATCGCATGAACTATATTGGAGAAATAGCTGAATTGTATCATGCATTTTTCCAACATGAATTTAAGCTTTCTGATGAAACATTCCAATTCTTGAAAGAAAATAATAGTTTATCTTTACTAGAATCATTTCATAATCATTTAAATGTATCTGATTTTCAAGTTGAATCAATTGAAGATGCAATCAAACAATCTGGTTTCGATACTGAAACTAAAGGCAAAGAATTATTTATGGGACTAAGAATAGCAACTACAGGAGATATGCATGGTCCTAGTCTTCCAGCGTCTCTAGCTTTATTAGGAAAAGAAAAAGTTATGAAGAGATTAGCACATACAATCGATAAACTTAGAGGTGAATCATGAAAAAAATAAAAGTTTTATTTATAGCAATTGCAGTTTTATTAGTATTAGCAGCTTGCGGCAGCAAAACTACAGCAACCGCAGAATTTATTGATGTAGTTGTTGATCAAACAAGTATTTCATTTAATGTAGAAATCACTGATTTAGATAATGAAATCACTGGATCAACTGTTGTTTATCTTTATAATACTGATGGAAACATTAGAAATCAAAAAACAATAGAAACAGAAGATGATTTATTAGATATTTATTTTTATGGTCTTGAAACAGAAACTGACTTTACTGTAAAAGTTATTGCAACTGTAGATAGAGATGCATTAGAAATAGGTGTGTATGAATTCAAAACGTTAACTTCAGAAGTAATTGTTATAAATACAGTTGAAGAATTTAATGCAATGATTGATAATAGAAATGGGAATTTCGAATTAGGTCAAGACATTGATTTTACAGATGTAGAATATATATCAGTATTTAATACATCAAGTCTTGCATTTGGTGGTGTATTTGATGGTAATGGATTTGCATTGAAAAATATCAATTTTGAAAGAATTTCAATGTATACTGGTGTATTTGGATATGTTTCATCAGGAATTATTAAAGATACAACATTTGAAAATGTAACAATTGGCACACTAGCAGAACCATTAACAACAACGACTTCTACAAGAGTAGGTATTGTTGCAGGTTATGTGACAAGTCAAACAGCTGAATTTGAAAATATTGTCATTAAAGATTCAACAATTGCTTTCTCAACATCTTCAACAATTCAAGCTTATATTGGGGCTGTTGCTGGAGAATTCAAAGGTACAATGAGTGGTGTTGAAATAACGAATACAAATATTAGCGTTACATCGACTTCATTTGGAACAATGAAAATTGGTGGTTCAGTTGCTTTAATAGGTGCAGATGCTGACATCAGTGAAGTTATCAGTGATGCAAACATTGATTTTAGTATCGCAGGAACAAACATAAGAGATGATGATTCATCTACAATGATAGGTGGTATTGTAGCACAACATGTTACTGGTGCTAATATCTCAGATGTTATTTATACAGGTGATATCAACGTTTCTCTAGATTATAATACACTTCCTGATACAGATAGAGGTATTTATACTTTATTTGTTGGTGGATTAATTGGTAAAGCAAATGATAGCATTTCAAATGCATATTTTAGTGGATCGATTTATGTGGACCATGAAAAAAATGAAAATGAAGCAGATGTTAGAAAACAATTTAGAATTGGTGGACTTATTGGATTTTATGAATCAAACAAACCTTCTAATCAAATCGCAAGACTTGATGGAGGAGAAATAGTACTTACAATTTCTGATGATGTTTTACTAGACGCATCACAAATATTTGGGTTCAATCGTTTTGGAGTTGCTAGTGATAAAGGTGTTAATGGAACAGAGAATCTTTCTATTAACGGTGTGACTCAAGTTCCTGAAGTTGGTATTAATAAGATAGATGACTTAGAAGCTTATTTCACAAGTCAATGGATTTTAGATAGTTTAACTGATTAATAATTTACGGCATTTCGGTGCCGTATTTTTTTTATCATCATGTTATAATAGAGACTGGAGGGTAAGTCCATGTTAATTTCAAAAACAAGATTTATTAATTATATAAGATGCGATAGATATCCTGCATTAGATGAAATCCATAGAGAAAAGAACAAGGCAGTTGTTTCTTTTTCTGAGCAAGATGATTTAAGTGACTTAATGAGCAAAGAGAACGAAGCTAAAATAAGTGTTTTACTCGAGTCTATGATTGATGAGCATAATGAAGATATTTTAGTTAAAACAAATCCGCAAATGGAAACTATGCTTAAATATTATAATGAAATCGAAATGATTAGTGGTCGTATTATAGAGCGTAAATTTAAAGGCGATACCATTTATGCACTTGATACATTTGATCAAAAAAGATTTGAGTACGAATTAGAGGGCTATAGATTTTATTGCTTTCTAGATGGTTATCAAGAAGATAAAGATACGATTCGTATTTTTGAAGTAAAATCAACTACATCAAAGAAGTTTTTAGATATGACATTTAAATTAGATGATCAAAGACTAAGTGTTTTTGAATACAGTCCAGAATCTATATTAATGTTAAGAGAAGATTTAGGTCTAGAAGTTAATGAAGATTATCATAAAAAATTAAAAAAACTAAGAAATAGATTATCAAAAGAAGGTAGATATTTCTACGATATCGCCTATCAAAGATATGTTTTAGAACACACGTTGAAAACTGATAAAAATGTAAAATATTATTTAGGTGTTTTAAATAGTAAATATGTACATCAAGGTTTAGTAGATGACCAAAATAAGCCGATTTATAGTGATGATTTAATTACTTTTATTGATGTCACTGAATTTACAAAAAGTATGATGTCTATTATAGAAAAAGATCAAAAGATTGTCATGGATAGATTAGATGAAATGAATGCCAATCCTGTAGATTTAGGTCCTCATTGTCAAAGAAAAGATTCTAGAGAGTGTATATTTTATCCGATTTGTTATAAAAATATTCCAGCTAAAAACTCAATATTCACATATATTGATGGGCATCATGGATTTAAAGATGAGCTTGGTGAAAAGCATGACAGATTTGATTTAATCAATCAAGGATATTTAACCGCGTTTGATGTTCCATATAATTGGTTAAATAGAGAAAAAAATAAAGTACAAAGACAAGTTATGGATTCGAAAATAGCTTTTATGGAAAACCATAAAATCAAAGCTGCTATAGAATCTTTAAAATATCCGATTTATCATCTTGATTTTGAAACTTTCCCTTGTCCTCTTCCTAGATTTAAAGGAGAAACACCTTATACACAATCTTTATTCCAATATTCAATTCATATAGAACACAGCCCTGGTGTTTGTCATAAAGATCATGACAATTATGGGTTTATTGCTAAAACACATGATGATTTAAGAAGAGAATTAGTTGAGACTATGATTGATATTATTAAAGATGATGGTGGATCAATTATGGTTTACAATCAATCATTTGAACAAACCAGATTAAAAGAGATGGCAAAATTCTTTCCAGAGCATCAAGAAAGACTATTAGATATGGTGGATCGATTAGTTGATTTAATGGATTTTGTTAAAGGTAACAAGAAATTTTTTAAGAGTTTAGGATTTGATGACCAACAAGCTGATGGATTTTGTTATTACCATAATGATTTAAATGGTTCATTTTCTATTAAAAAAGTATTACCTGTATTTAGTCATTTAAAATATGATGGTATGCCTATTGGAAATGGAACTGATGCGCTTGTCGCATATGCTAATTTCCCATTTATGGAGAAAAAAGAGTTTGAACAAACCTATCAAGATTTATTAGAATATTGTAAACAAGACACATGGGCAATGGTAGAAATACTTGATGCTTTAAGAAAGCAAGTCAATTGATAAAAACCGCCCTTATTAAAGGGTGGTTTATTCTTTTATAAAGCCAAATCATAAAATTTGGCAAATATACGTTGTTTCCTTGTTATTTTCTATCATTTTTATTATAATAAAACAAAGAGGAGGTCTATATAATATGCTAAAAATTTATAACACACTATCTCAAAACATAGAAAACTTTGAGCCACACATTAAAAACAAGGTTAATATGTATGTTTGTGGGCCTACTGTCTATGGAGATATACATTTAGGAAATGCAAGACCAGTTATATTTTTTGATGTCGTGAAAAGATATTTAACCTATCTAGGATATGATGTACATTTTGTATCAAATATTACTGATATTGATGACAAGATTATTGAAAAAGCAAAAGCTTTAAAAATATCTGAAAAAGAATTAACTGACGATTATACAAAAAGATTTATAGATATGACATTATCTCTAGGTAGTGTATTACCAGATGAACTTCCAAAAGCTACGAATTTTGTAGAGTTTATGATTACTTACATTAAAGAATTAGTTGAACAAGGTTCTGCATATCAAACATCAAGTGGTGTTTATTTTAGAGTGCTATCTGTTAAAGATTATGGCATTTTAAGCAAACAAAACATGGATGAATTAAATGAAGGTGTAAGAATTGATCTTGATCAAGAAAAAGAAAATCCAAGAGATTTTAGTTTATGGAAAAATACTACAGAAGGACTTAATTATGACAGTCCTTGGGGAAAAGGTAGACCAGGATGGCACACAGAATGTGCTGTCATGAATCACGAAATATTTAAAACTGAAATAGATATTCATGGTGGAGGTAGTGACCTTAAATTTCCTCATCATGAAAATGAAATAGCCCAAACAGTTGCTCATGACCATCATCATTTAGCTAAGTATTGGATGCACGTTGGAAGACTTAATGTTGATGAAGTTAAAATGAGTAAATCGATTGGAAATATTACTTTAGTAAAAGATTTGCTTGAAGTATATGAACCATATGCATTTAGATTACTGATGATTAATCATCATTATCGTCAACCTATCAATTACACTCATGATTTGATGATACAATTTTCTAAAGAATATGATAAAATAAAAAGAACACTAAAAAAAGCATTTTTAATGCTCTCTTTAGAGAATGTAGACATTAAAGACGTTGATGAACACATAATGAATGAGTTTAAGGATTATATGAATCAAGATTTTAACATACCAAATGTTATCACTTTAGTTTATGATGTCTTAAAACAAATTAATAAAGAGAAAGATATTCAAAGAATTGCATTATTATATCAAAGCGTGAAAACCATGTTAGATATCCTAGGCATTATGCCACTATATTCACTTGAAGATGAAACATTAATTATGTATAGACAATGGGAAGAAGCAAGACATCAAAAAAACTTCCAATTAGCAGATCAATTAAGAGATCAATTAAGCAAAAGAGGATGGATGTAATTGAACGGACTAACATTAGCTTATATCGGAGATGCATATTACGAATTATATATTAGAAGATATCTCATCGATAAAAAAATCACAAATGTAAATCAATTACATAAAACAGCGATAAAATATACTCAAGGAGACTCGCAATCTAAAATTGTGATGTCATTTATTGAAACTAATGAATTAAATGAAGACGAATTATCACTTTATAAACGAGGGCGTAACGCAAGTGGGCCTGGAAGAAAAAACACGAATGCACAAACATACCACCAAGCTACAGGTTTTGAATCTTTAATCGGTGGATTGTATCTAGAAAATTTAAATAGATGTGATGAATTGATTATAAAAGCCATTAAACTTATTGAAAGTGGAGATTTGAATGGAAAAAACAGTTAATAAAAAATTAAATAAAAATCAATCTCAAGACTTAAAAGAGTTAATTGATGGCAATGGACCAAAAAAACAAAAAGGGCCTAAAACGATTATCAAAGAAGATTTGATAAAAATGAAAGGCGATCCATTAGGTCTTCATGTACCTCTTGATGATGAACCACGCGAAAGTCTAAATGTTGATCGTAAAATTAAAAGTAAAGATGAAATAGTTGTTGAACGCTACAATCCAGAAATAAATCTAGGGTTAACTACAGAAGAAGTTGAACTTAGACAAATGGCAGGACTTGCGAATATCAGTGATACTGGTAGTTCAAAGAGTGTAACGACTATTGTAACGTCTAATATTTTTACATTTTTTAATTTCTTAAACTTTGGTATTGCTGCTTGGCTAATATCTGTTGGAGCAAGCATTACTAATATTTTATTCATGGGCGTAATCACAGCAAATATAACCATTGGGATTATCCAAGAAATTAGAGCGAAAAAAACAATTGATAAACTATCACTTTTATCGGCACCTACAGCTATTGTCAAGCGTGATTCTGATGAAGTTGAAATTGGCGTGTTTGATGTTGTTATTGATGATATTTTATTTTTAAGTTCAGGAAAACAAATTCCAGCTGATGCAGTTGTCAGAGAAGGCATAGTAGAAGTTAATGAATCTTTATTAACCGGTGAATCTGATCCAATCATTAAACGTAAAGGTGATACACTTTATTCAGGATCATTTATTATATCAGGCTCATGTCATGCTCAAGTTACCGCAGTAGGCAAGGATATCTATATCCAAAAATTAACAAATCAAGCTAAAAAATATAAAAAACCTAATTCTGATTTACTAGGATCTCTAAAAATTATTATACGTACAGTTGGCGCACTGATTTTACCATTAGCTGCTACACTATTTTATTTAATGTGGTCACAAGTAGAATGGGCTGCAGGTATTACATTTGCTGAACAATTAGGAACACCTGAGTATCAAGAAATAGTTATTAAAACTGCAGGTGCAATGATTGGGATGATTCCATCTGGATTATTCTTATTAACTTCAATGGCTCTTGCTGTTGGTGTTATTCGACTTGCTCAAAACAATACACTTGTTCAAGAATTATATTGTATTGAAATGCTTGCAAGAGTTGATACACTTTGTCTAGATAAAACAGGAACCATCACAGATGGTACCATGACAGTTAAAAGTATTATTGAATATAAAAATGATTCTGGTGTAACCTTAAAAAATGTAGTTTCAGCAATGTTAAATGCTCAAAACGACACAAATCTTACATCTGAAGCATTAAAAGAAAGATTTGGAACTGCAAAAAGATATAGATTTAAAGAAATCATTCCATTTTCTAGTTCAAGAAAATATAGTGCAGTTCAATTTGATAGATATGGAACATTTGCGATAGGCGCACCTGAATTTGTGATTAGAGAAGGCTTTAGTCAAATAGCATCTGAAGTAGACAAACAATCTCTTGAAGGTTATCGAGTATTAGTTGTTGGACATACTGATGGTGAAATTGTCGATAATAAACTTCAAGGTAAAGTAAAACCAATTGCATTAATTATGATTGAAGATACGATTAGACCTGATGCGATTGAAACTATTGAATACTTTAAATCTCATAATGTAGATGTTAAAGTTATTTCAGGTGATAATCCTCAAACAGTGTCACGCATCTCACAAAGAGCAAATATAGATAATGCAGATAAATTCATATCTTTAGAAGGTATGCAAGATAAAGAAGTTGTTCGTTCAGCTTCAAGATACACCGTCTTTGGGCGTGTGTCACCACATCAAAAGAAATTGTTAATTGAATCACTGAAAAACAATGGACGCACAGTCGCAATGACTGGTGATGGTGTCAATGACATCTTAGCTTTAAAAGAGGCTGACACATCCATTGCGATGGCTTCTGGTAGTGAAGCAGCAAGAAACGTATCGCATTTAGTTTTACTAGATTCAAATTTCTCATCAATGCCTAAGGTTGTTAGTGAAGGTAGAAGAGTTATTAATAATGTGCAAAGAGTTTCTACACTATTTTTAACGAAGACAATGTTTTCATTCTTACTAGCAATCGTTGCGATTATCAGATCAGGATATTATCCAATCAGTCCATCACAACTTGTTTTAATTGATTATCTAGTCATTGGTATTCCATCATTTTTCTTAGCATTAGAACCTAATAATAAACAAGTTAAAGGTAAGTTTTTACAAAACATTATTAAAGCAGCTCTGCCAGGTGCATTAGTTGTTATGATAAACAGTTTAATTATCTTTGGATTTGAAGGTGTTCTAGCGATGGATTCAATTGTTGTATCCACATTAATTGTTCTATCAGCTACAGTAACCTCTCTAACAGTATTATTTAGAGTCTCAGCACCATTTAATAAGATGAGAAGAACTTTATTCATCCTAATGGTTGCAATCTTCTTATTCCTTGTTTTAATGACACCACAGTTCTTTGATTTTGCACCATTCTTTAGACAAGATATTATGATTGCTGAACCACTTACTGTTTCACAAATCTTATTATTGATTGTATTAGCTCAAGCAACATTCCCACTCATGTATGTTTTAACAAATATGCTTGGATGGATTAAGACATTTATTAAAACAACTTTAAACAAATTAGCAGATATGCAATAAGAAAAAGGCGCATAAGCGCCTTTTGAATCTTATTTTATCAAAATATTATCAGATTTATAAACCTATCCTTTTTATAATGAACCTGGAGGGATCAAGATGATTGTTTATGGAAAAAACGTAATTAGAGAAGCAGTTTATGCCAAAAGACCATTTTTTAATATGTACATTGATCACAAATTTAGTGATTATAAATTTTTAACATTTCTAAAAGATAATGATATTAGATTTGAAAGAGTTTCAAAAGAAAGATTAAACGAACTTACCTCAAATGCTAATCATCAAGGTATTGTTTCAAATGTTCAAGATTATGAAACTTATACATTAGAAAGTATTGTTAAAGATGATGTTTTACAAAGATTTATCATATTAGATGGTATTGAAGATCCGCATAATTTAGGAGCTATCTTGCGTAGTGCAGAAGCTACTAAGCTTACAGGGATTATTATGAGTAAAAAAGGACAAGTTCAATTAAACGCAACAGTTGCAAAAGTTTCTTCTGGAGCAATAGAACATGTGCCTGTCATCCTAGTTTCAAATATTAATCAAGCAATCTTAAAACTAAAAGAACATAATGTGTGTGTAGTGGGAACAGATGGGAATACTGATCTCACTTATGAAATGATGCCATTAGAAAAATCTTTAGCTGTCGTTTTAGGAAACGAGGGTGAAGGGATGAGACCTTTAGTTAAAAAGCATTGTGATATGTTGGTTAAAATTCCAATGTATGGAAAAATCAATTCATTAAATGTTAGCGTCGCAGCGGCGTTAATGATGTATAAGATGATCTAATATGATATATAAAATCATGAACGATTATGAACTTGTGTATTTAATAAGAACACAAAGAGATTCAATCGCTTTTGATTTCCTCTTTTTAAAGTATAAAAAATTTATTTGGAAATATATCCATTTAATGCGTATTGAGTATAAAGAACAAGATGATTTTTTTCAAGAAGGCATCTTAACTTTATATAAAGCAGTAGAAACATTTGATGAATCAAAAAACAAAACATTTACTAGATATTTTGAACTTATATTAAGAAGACATTTTTATCATTTGATATATAAGCTGCCAAAATATATGTTATATGAAGATTCAAATTTCATGTCTTGTTTTGGTTACGAAGAAAAAACAGATGATATAGATTTGATTGATTCTTGCTCATTATTTGAAAAAAGTATCTATCAATATTATTTTATAGAAAAACAAGCAGTTCAAAAAATATCAGATAAATTGGCATGTGAGCCTAAAAAAATCTATAATGCAATCTTTCGTATCAAAGAAAAATATAAAAATATGATATAATGATGAATAGTATTGACTAAGTCATTTATAAGTGTTAAAATACACTTGCTATAAATGACCACAAGGAGTGGTTTTTTAATGCGTGAAAAAATAATATTAGTGTGCTCAGAATGTCTGAGTAGAAATTACACATCGACAAAAAATAAACAGACACAAAAAGAGCGAATTGAAATTAAGAAGTTTTGTCCAAGATGTAATAAGCATACACTACATAAGGAAAGTAAATAGGAGGCTTATATGGCAATCAAACAAAAAAATGAAGAACAAAAAAGTAAATTACTTGAGGTTCTAACAACAGAATATAAATGGGAGAATTTATTATTAGGAATCCTAGCTACGATTTCAGCAGCTTTAGCCCTAATGATTATTAGTGGTAATACATTACTACAAATTAGACCAGATTTTCCAATATTAGGTGAAGGAAACAACGGGCTAATCTTTGCTTGGGTTTTATTTGTAATCTCAATTTTTGGGCTTATCTTAGTTATTTATCCATTCTTTTTACCAGCAATTCCAGAACTTAGAAAAATCTCTTGGGCAAAATGGCCTAAATTTTTAGATAATGCAGTTAGAGTTCTAATTTTCTTATTCATATTAACAGGAGTTATCTTCTTATATAATATGCTTATCATTAGACTGTTAGGTGGAATTCTATGAGTCAAAAGGTAAGATGGTACATTATTCAAACCTATTCAGGGTATGAAAATGCTGTCAAACTTGACTTAGAACGACGTGTCGAAAGTATGGGAATGGGTGACTTTATATTTAGAGTTATTGTTCCTGAAGAAACAGTTATTGAAAAGAAAGCTGACGGTAAAGAAAAAGAGAAGGTCAAACAATTATTTCCTGGCTATGTATTTGTGGAAATGGAAGTTACTGATGAGTCTTGGTTTGTTGTAAGAAATACACCAAGAGTTACAGGGTTCTTAGGATCTTCAGGTGGAGGAACTAAACCAGTTCCACTTGCAGCTGACGAAATCAATCAAATTTTATTAAAAATTGGAGTTATTTCTAAACCTACATATGATCATTTATTAGGTAAAACAGTTGAAATTATTGCAGGGGCTTATATTGGCTTAAAAGGCGAAGTTTCTACAATTGATAACGATCAAGAAAAAGTTGTTGTAAATATTGATTTATTTGGTAGAGCTACACCAACAGAACTTGATGCACATGAAGTTAAAGAATTATCTTAACAACGATAAAAATAACAACTGTAATCTTAAAGGATTGCAGTTTTTTATTTTTTATTGCAATAAATAAACTTAAATAATTGCAAAAATTGAAGTATTATGTTATAAATATATTTAGTGTATTCTATAAAGAATCATATAAAAATATTGGAGGAATTAAAAATGAAAATAGAAATTTGGTCAGATTTTGCTTGTCCGTTTTGCTATATAGGTAAAACTAGATTTGAAACAGCATTAAAACAATTTAAAAACAAAGGTGAAGTTGAAGTGGTTTATAAAGCATACCAACTTAATCCATACGCACCTAAAACAATGGAAGGTAGCGCATATGAAGCTTTTGCTAAAGGTCATAACATGACAGTAAAAGAAGCAAAAGACAGATTTAAAATGTTTGAACAAAATGCAAAAACAGTAGGTCTTACTTATAACTACGATATCATTCAAATGACAAATACTTTCGATGCGCATCGTTTAGCTAAATTTGCAAGTACAAAAAACTTAGAAGAAAAACTAACAACTAGATTAATGAAAGCATATTTTACTGATGGAAAAAATCTATCTGATATAGATACATTAGTTGAACTTGCAACAGAAGTTGGTTTAGATCAAAATCAAGTAAATGAAGTATTATCATCGACTCAATTTAAAGATGAAGTAACAGCACAAATTGAAGAAGCTAGAAAAGTTGGTGTACAAGGTGTTCCGTTTTTTGTAATCAATAGAAAATATGGTGTATCAGGAGCACAACAAACAGAATACTTTACTCAAGTTTTAGAACAAATTTGGCAAGAAGATCACGCTGTTCAAACATTAAAAGATCAAGATGATAGCCAATCTTGTAATGATGAAGGTTGTGAATTTTAATTAGATATTTTTCATATTAGTTTCTTAATGTTTTGGCTCGTGATATAATCAAGGAAAAGAAAGAGGGCTATTCATGAGACTATTGGGAAATATTATTTGGTTTGTTTTTGGGGGATTCATAGCTTCAATTTTATGGGTCATTTTAGGTGTTCTTTTGGCTATTACTATCATTGGATTGCCGCTAGCATCACAATGTTTTAAATTTGCAGAATTAGTACTTACTCCTTTTGGAAAAGATGTTAGATTAAACTTTGATAAACACCCAATAGCTAATCTTATATGGGTAATCTTTTTTGGTTGGGAAATGGCGATTGGATACCTTGGTATCGCGCTATTTTTTGCAGTTACAATTATAGGTATACCTTTTGCAATTCAATGGGCTAAGTTGACAAAACTAGCTCTATTTCCGTTCGGTTCAAAAATAAGATAGATTAAAGCCGGTTTTGGTTGACTTTTGCTTATCTTATGATATAATTATATCGCGTGTGAAAACACACCATAGTGGAAGATTAAATTCATACCACATACTTATGTAAAGAAGGAGGTTGTGTCTCATGGCAAAAAAAGTTGTAAAAATAGTTAAATTACAAATTCAAGCAGGAAAAGCTAACCCAGCTCCACCGGTCGGTCCAGCACTTGGTCAAGCGCAAGTTAACATTCCAGCATTTTGTTCTCAATTTAACGAAGCAACCAAAGATCAAATGGGCTTTGTTGTTCCAGTTGTGATCTCGGTATATGATGACCGTACGTTCACATTTGTAACAAAAACGCCACCTGCAAGTGACTTGTTAAAGAAAGCTGCAAATATTAAATCTGGATCAGGTAACTCTCTGAAAGATAAAGTTGCAACAGTAACAAAAGCACAAATTAAAGAAATTGCAGAAAGAAAGATGCCTGACTTAAATGCGTACTCTGTAGAAGCAGCAATGAAAATCATTGAAGGTACTGCACGCAATATGGGTATCGTAGTAGAAAAGTAAGAAAATTTAGATGATTAGCTATCTAAATTGTGGGAGGATATCCCGCTAGACCACATTTTAGGAGGAAGAATATGAAAAGAGGAAAGAAATACCAAGATGCAGCTAAACTTATTGATAAAGAAAATAAGTATGCAATTGACGAAGCTGTTGCATTAGTCAAAAAAACCTCATTTGTTAAGTTCGATGCTACTGTTGAAGCAGCATTCCGCTTGAATCTTGATCCAAGAAAAGCAGAACAAAACTTAAGAGGCGCAATCGTTTTACCACATGGTACAGGTAAAGTTTCCACTGTTGTAGTTATCGCACAAGGTGAAAAAGCTAAAGAAGCTGAAGCAGCTGGTGCAGATTTTGTTGGAGATACTGAATTAATCCAAAAAATCGCTGGAGGCTGGTTTGACTTTGATGTCATGGTAGCAACCCCAGATATGATGGCTCAATTAGGTAAACTTGGTCGTATTTTAGGACCAAAAGGCTTAATGCCAAATCCTAAAACAGGAACTGTAACAATGGACGTAACAAAAGCCGTTCATGAAATTAAAAATGGTAAAATCGAATATCGTGTTGATAAAGTAGGAAATATTCATGCACCAGTTGGCCGTATATCATTTGATGATGCAAAATTGGTTGAAAATTTCAAAACACTTTACAATGTGTTAGCAAGATTAAAACCAGCTACCGTTAAAGGTGTATATATGAAGAATATTACAATTACTTCATCTATGGCTCCTGGTATCAAAGTATCACAAGATTCACTTAAAGCTTAACAAATAATTAAATTATACCAAAGACAGTAGGTGTCACAAGACTTAATTTCCTACCGAGGTGATAGAAATTCACTTTCTCTCTCTTTTGTCTTTGGCATAAGAGAGATTTTATTTTACAAAGGAGGCATTTCATGCAAAAAGCAAATATTGAACGTAAAGCAGAAGCAGTACGTGAACTAAGTGAAAAACTTAGCCGTGCAACAACAGTTGTAGCTTTCGATTATCCTGGCTTAACAGTTGAACAATTCACAAAGTTACGTAGTCAGTTAAGAGAAGCAAACTGTGAAGTTACTGTTTACAAGAACAATATCACCAAAAGAGCATCGATTGCTGCTGGATTTGAAGAATTAGCGGATACTTTTGTAGGCGCTAAAGCTCTAGCAATCAGTTATGATGATGTTGTTGCCCCTGCTAAGATTATTTATGATTTTGCAAAAGAGTCAAAAGTCGTAAAAATCGCTGCAGGTATCGTAGAAGGTAAATTAGCAGACCTTGACATGTTAAATGAATTAGCTACATTGCCATCGAGAGAAACGATGTTAACAATGTTAGCAGTAGGTTTATTAACTCCACTGAAAGAATTAGCAGTAGGACTTAATATGATTAGTAGTGAAGAACAACCACAACAATAATTAGGAGGAAATATAAAATGGCTAAATTAACAAAAGCAGCTTTCATTGAAGCTTTAAAAGAAATGACATTATTAGAAATTAAGGAATTAGTAGATGGTTTAAAAGAAGAATTCGGTATCGACCCAACAGCGGTAGCAGCAGCTCCAGCAGCGGCAGCAGCAGCTGAAGAAGAACAAACTGAATTTGATGTAATTCTTAAGACATTCGGTTCAACTAAAATTGCAGTAATTAAGATCGTACGTGAAGTAACTGGTCTTGGATTAGCAGATGCTAAGAAATTAACAGAAACAGCAGATGCAGTAATTAAAGAAAAGATTAAGAAAGAAGACGCTGACGCTTTAAAAGATAGATTACAAGAAGCAGGCGCAACTGTTGAAGTTAAATAATTATTAATTCAATTGAAGATTTAACCTGAGATACGATCTCGGGTTTTTTCGCCGTCAAAGGGGGAACCATGAGTCACTATTTTGAGAATGATGAAAACTTGAATCATGACATTAGAAAAAAAGAAATTTTTATTAATGATATCCGCTTTGAGTTCTTTACAGACCGAGGTGTCTTTAGTAAGGAAAATTTAGATTTTGGAACAAGACAGCTACTAAAACGCATCAAAGTAAAACCAAATATCAAAACAGCAATTGATATGGGATGTGGATATGGACCTATAGGTATTTATCTAGCAAAGATGAATCCTAATGCTCATATTTACATGTATGATGTAAATTCAAGAGCTATAGATCTTGCAAAAAAAAATAGCGAGATAAATCAAGTAACTAATACGACTATCGAAAAAAGTTATTTATTTGAGCATGTCGTAGTAAATGCTGATTTGATTATCACAAACCCACCGATTAGAGCAGGCAAAGATGTTGTGTACGATTTGTATGAACAAAGCTATTTGCATCTCAATCAAGGAGGAAGTTTCTATTGTGTTATACAGAAGAAACAAGGGGCAGCATCGACATATAAAAAATTAGTGGATTTATTCTCTAATTGTGTGATTGTTGCGAAAGAAAAAGGATATTGGATTCTTTTGTCTAAAAAAGCCTAATATCGATTGACTATTTACAATATATATGATAATATATTTAAATGCATAATGTTGTTTTTTTGTTAGAAAAAGCAATTAAAATACGTAATTTCCAAATACGATAGGAGTGTGGAATATGGAATATCGCGACGTCAAATATGGTGAAAAAGCTAAGCGCAGAAATTATTCTAAAATGCGCTATGACATTGATTTGCCAGACCTCATAGAGATACAAACCAAGTCTTTTAAATGGTTTATTGATGAGGGTATTAAAGAACTGTTAGAAGATATTTCGCCCATTGAAGGACATAATGGCGATTTAAAACTATATTTTGAGGAACACTATCTAAGTGAACCTAAATATGGTGTACAAGAATCAAAAGTTAGAGATGTCAATTATGCGAAACAACTCTCTGCTCGTGTGAAACTAGAAAATGCAATAACTGGAGAAGTTCGTGAAAACGTAGTTCTTATGTGTGAAATCCCTTTTATGACACCATCGGGGACTTTTGTCATTAACGGAGCTGAACGTGTAGTCGTATCACAAATCATACGTTCTTCTGGTGCATATTTTACAAGTGAGCTAGACAAAAAAGTAAATCAAACTAAGTATTCAGCACAAGTTATTCCTACAAGAGGTGCTTGGATTGAATATGAATTAGGATCAAAAAACATCATGTATGCTAAACTGGATCGTTCAAAGAAAGTTCCAATGACTACAATGATGCGTGCATTAGGTTTTTCGACTAAAAAAGAAATTTATGAATTATTCGGAAAATCTACTTTTATGGATGCAACTTTTGATAAAGATGAAACAAAAAACAGTGATGAAGCCATCATTGATTTATACTCTAAACTAAGACAAGGCGAAAAAGTTCCTGCAGATGCTGCAAGAGAATTTGTTCGTATGCGTTTATTTGAACGTCGTCGTTATGACTTAGCTGCAGTAGGACGTTATAAATTTAATAAAAAATTAGACGTACTACAACGTATCTTAGGTACATATACAGCAACAGATGTTATTAACCCAGAAACTGGCGAAGTTTTAGTTGCAAAAGAAACAAAAATTACTGAGGATATTATTAGCATCTTAAGAGAAAACCGTCACGTGCTTCGCAGTGAAGTTATTTCTAAAGAAGAATCTCTTCAAAATGAAACACCTAATGAAATTTTAGCAGTTCGCCTTCCAGATGGTGGAGATGAACTATATACTAAAGAAAATATCATTAACTTAAGAACTGGTGAAGTCTTAGTTGCTAAAAATACTGAAATCAATGATGATGTATTCGCAATTTTAAGAAGAAACCGTCAATCTTTAGATGAAAAAGTTATTAAATATTTCTTTGGCGTCAAAGATATTTATGAAAAAGAATTAGAACGTAGTGGCGTTATCGTGGAAATGATTGAAGTCACTGTTAAAGATAAAGAAACTGAACGTATTTATCCAGTTAAGGTTATCGGTAACGATCAAAGAGAAGATAGAGAACATATTACACTATCTGATGTTGTTGCGTCTATGAGCTATTATTTAAATTTATATGATGGCCTAGGAAGTACTGATGACATTGACCACTTAGGTAATCGTCGTTTAAGACTTATTGGAGAATTGTTAAAGAATCAATTTAGAATCGGATTAGCTAGAGCAGAAAAGAATATTAAAGATAAGATGTCTACAACAACATTTGCAGATGCTACACCTTCTAATATTATTAATATGACTCCACTTGCTGGTGCTATCAAGACATTCTTTGGTAGTTCACAATTATCACAATTCATGGATCAAATTAATCCACTTGCTGAATTAACTCAAAAAAGAAGAGTTTCTGCACTTGGTACAGGTGGTCTAGCAAGAGATCGTGCTGGAGTTGAAGTACGTGACGTACATAACTCTCACTACGGTAGAATTTGTCCAATTGAAACTCCTGAAGGACCTTCAATTGGTTTGATTTCTTCACTTGCAACTTATGGTAAGGTTGATAAATATGGATTTATTCAAACACCTTACTTAAAGGTAGATCGTTCTAGCGGTCAACCAGTGGTAACAGAAGATATCCATTATTTAACAGCTGATGAAGAATATCATGAAGTGATTGCTTCAGCTGCAACACACCTTGATGTAAAAGGTGTAATTATTGAAGAAAAAATCATTGGTCGTCATCGTGGTGAAACTTCGATGTTTGAACTTGATGAAGTTACGTATATGGACGTTAGTCCTAAGCAAATTGTTTCTGTTGCGACATCTACAATTCCATTCTTGGAACATGATGATGCATCTAGAGCATTAATGGGCGCTAATATGCAACGTCAAGCTGTACCTTTACTAAAATCAGATTCTCCAATTGTAGGTACAGGTATTGAATATCGTGCAGCAAAAGATTCAGGCTCTGTAGTCGTATCTGATGTTTCAGGGTTTGTTACGTATGCAGATGGTACTAAAATCATTGTTACACAAAAACCAGATGACAAAGTTATGGTTGGTAACAATGTATTATTTGATCCAACACTTGAATTTACATATCAAATTGCTAAAACTTTAAAAGATTATGGCATGGGAAATAGCAAAACATTTAATTTAATTAATTTCTTTAGATCAAACCAAGATACAAACGTACTTCAAAGACCAATTGTTAAAGAAAAAGAATTCGTTAATGCTGGAGATGTCCTTGCAGATGGACCTTCAACAGATAAAGGCGAACTTGCTCTTGGTAGAAATGTTACAGTTGCGTTTATGACATGGGAAGGTTACAACTATGAAGATGCAATTATTCTATCTGAAGAACTAGTTAAAGATGATGTTTATACATCAATTCACATTGATGAATATGAAATCGAAACAAGAGAATTAAAAACTGGAAATGGTCGTGAAGAAATCACGAGAGAAGTTCCAAATGCTGGTTATGACGCACTTAAAAACTTAGATGAACGTGGTATTGTTATTGCGGGTAGTGAAGTTAAAGAAGGCGACATTTTAGTTGGTAAAATTACACCTAAAGGTGTGTTTGAACCAAGTCCATCAGAAAAATTAATTCATGCAGTTATCGGTGAAAAATCAAGAGAATATAGAGATTCATCTCTAAGAGTTCCACATGGTGGTGGTGGTATTGTTCAATCCATCCAATATTTTTCTAAGAAAAATGGAGATGCACTTCCAAGTGGAGTTAATGAATCTATTACAGTATATGTAGCTAAAAAACGTAAGATCTCTGAAGGAGATAAAATGGCTGGTCGTCATGGTAATAAAGGGGTTATCTCTAGAATATTACCAAGAGAAGATATGCCACATATGGCAGATGGTACTCCAGTTGACATCATGCTTAACCCACTAGGGGTTCCTTCACGTATGAATATTGGACAAATTTTAGAAATCCATTTAGGAATTGCGGCTAAGAATTTAGGTATTAAAATCGCAACTCCAGTATTTGATGGTTTAAATGATGATGACTTGAAGTCAATCATGAAAGAATCAAGAGATAAAACACTAGATTCAATCAAACCAAATAAACCAATTGATCAAATGACTGAAATGGAAAAATATAACTATGATCTTGACCTAAAAATGCTTGCACAATTTGGTGAAGATGGAAAAGTAACATTATATGATGGACGTACTGGTGAAGCATTCCACAATAGAGTTTCTGTTGGTGTGATGTACATGATTAAACTATCTCACATGGTTGATGATAAACTTCATGCAAGATCAGTTGGACCTTATACATTAGTTACACAACAACCAATGGGTGGTAAAGCACAAAATGGTGGACAACGTTTCGGTGAAATGGAAGTTTGGGCACTATATGCTTATGGTGCTGCACATACATTACAAGAAATGTTGACAGTTAAGTCAGATGATATGATCGGTAGAAATAAAGTCTACAGTTCAATTACACATGATAAACCTATTCCACAAGCTTCTATTCCAGAATCATTTAGAGTTTTAACAAGAGAATTACAATCCCTAGGATTATATGTTGAACTTATTGATGCTGAAACTGGAGAAAATGAAGCAACTAAATCACTTGTTGATCATACAAAAACGACCTTTAGTAAAGGAGGGTATCGCTAATGGCAAAAGAAAAACTAACGTTACACGTTGAATCTTTAAAACTGTCGCAAGATGCTCTCACTGCTTTAAAACTTGCAGGTATTGATCAATTAGAAGATTTTAATACATTTACATTAAAAGAATTATCAATGCTTCTTGGTGAAAGTTATGAAGAAACAAAATCAATTTTACGTAAATACTCTCTACCTAGACCATTAGATAATCTTAACTTAAGTAATGAAACTGTGAGCATTTTAAGAAATGCTGGCGTTCATGATTTAAAAGAATTTCTTGAATTTGATCGTCATGCACTTTATCATTTATTTGAAGAAGATTTGATTTTACGACAAGAAATAAATACAACATTAGAATTATATGGTATTGATGCTTTAAAAGAACATGCACACACAGAAACAGTTACAGATGACAAACATGTGGTTGATGCAGAAGTTGTTGAAGCAGAAGTAGAAAGTGCACTAGATGTTGATATGTCAGAAAGAATTGGCCGTCAAATCAAACCTGTTCGTAAAGGATATGGTTCACGTACATTTTCACATTTAAAAATACGTATCGCATCACCTGATGAAATTAGACAATGGTCTTATGGTGAAGTTAAAACACATGAAACTATTAACTATAGAACATCTAAACCTGAAGAGGGCGGCTTGTTCTGCGAAAGAATCTTTGGACCTACAAGAGACTATCAATGTGCTTGTGGTAAAAAACAAAGCGGTAACAAAGGCCAAATCTGCCAAAAATGTGGTATTGAAATCACAGAATCTAAAGTACGTAGAGAACGTATGGGACATATTGAATTAGAAGCACCAGTAGTTCATACTTGGTACTTAAAAAATTCACCTTCAAGATTAGCTATCCTTTTAGGAATTAAAGCAAAATCTCTAGAAGAAGTTGTCTATCATGCATCTTATATCGTAACAGATCCAGGCAGTGCACCTTTAACTAAAAAACAAATCTTATCAGAACAAGACTTTTCAATGTTAACTGAACAATATGGTTCAAAGTTCCAAGCATTGACTGGTGCTGAAGCTGTTAAAAAATTATTACAAGAATTAAATTTAGAAAAAGAAGTTAAATCATTAAGAAGAAAATTAAAAACTGCTTCTAAACAAAAACGTGAACGCATCATTAAACGTTTAGAAGTTGTTGAAGCATTTAACAACTCTGATAATAAACCTGAATGGATGGTTATGGATGTTATTCCAGTAATCCCACCAGATTTAAGACCAATGGTTGCACTTGATGGTGGACGTTTCGCGACAACAGACCTTAACGATTTGTATCGTCGTATTCTAAATAGAAATAACCGTCTTAAAAAACAAAAAGAACAAATGGCACCTAGATTAATTACAAAAAATGAAAAACGTATGTTACAAGAAGCTGTTGATGCATTATTTGATAATGCTAAACGTGGTAAAAAAGCGGCAGTTGAAAGAAACAGACATTTAAAATCATTATCTGATATGCTTCGTGGTAAGCAAGGTCGATTTAGACAAAACTTACTTGGTAAACGTGTTGACTACTCAGGTCGTTCAGTTATTATTGTTGGACCAGATTTAGAAATGTATCAATGTGGTATTCCAAGAGAAATGGCTATAACATTATTCAAACCATTTGTATTAAGAGAATTGCAAAGAATGCAAGGCGATGATCAAAACTCTAAGAAAAATGCAAACTCGAAATACGATAGAATGGATGATGATGTATGGGCAGCTTTAGAAAAGGTTGTTAAAGAACATCCAGTACTTCTAAACCGTGCACCAACACTACATAGACTTGGTATCCAAGCATTTGAACCTAAATTGATTGATGGTAAAGCAATTCGCCTACATCCACTTGTTACAGTTGCGTTTAACGCTGACTTTGACGGTGACCAAATGGCTGTCCATGTACCACTATCTAATGAAGCTCAAGCAGAAGCAAGATTATTGATGCTTGCATCAAATAATATCTTAAACCCTAAGGATGGAAAACCAGTTGTTACGCCATCTCAAGATATGGTTCTAGGAAATTATTATTTAACTATTGAAGAAAGATATGAACGTGAATTTAAAGGTTATCGTGCTGATATTCGCTTAGCGGAACATCATCAAAAACACCGTAACGAAGGACATTTCTTCTTTGATTTTGATGAAGCTTATCTTGCATATCAACATGATGAAATTGGATTGCATACAAGAATTATGATTGATCCAAGATCAATCAATCAAAAATTTGATGCAGATCAATTAAATAAATACTTATTAACAACATTAGGAAAATTGATATTCAATAGAATATTGCCTCCTACATTCCCATATTTAAATGAACCAACATTAGTAAACTTAGAACAAAAGACACCTGACAAATACTTTATGGCTAAAGGATTAAATCCTAAAGATTTCTTATTAACAGCACCAATTCCTGGTCCTTTTAAGAAAAAATTCTTATCACAAATTATTGCTCAAGTCTTTAAGCAACTACAAATATCAGAAACATCTAAGATGCTAGATAGACTTAAGGATTTAGGATTCAAATATTCTACAGTTGCAGGTATTACAGTATCGTTTGCAGATATTAATGTTTACTCTAAGAAGGGTGAACGTATCGATCAAACCAACAAAGCCATTGAACAAATTAATGGTTGGTATGAAGATGGTATGTTAACTGACCGTGAACGTCGTGACCTTGTTATTAAACAATGGCAAGATGCACGTGATGAAATTCAAGTTGGCCTAATGGCTGAATTTGATAGCGACAATAACATTTATATGATGAGTGACTCTGGTGCCCGTGGTAATGCATCCAACTTCTCGCAATTAGCGGGTATGCGTGGACTGATGAATAACCCTAAGGGTGAAACTATTGAAGTTCCAGTACAAGCATCATTTAGAGAAGGCTTGACTGTATCTGAATTCTTTATTTCTACCCATGGGGCTAGAAAAGGGTCTACCGATACAGCGTTAAAGACAGCTGAATCAGGATACTTAACACGTCGTTTAGTTGACGTTTCACAAGATGTTATCGTTGTTGATGAAGATTGCGGTACTGAACGTGGCGTTGTGATGAAATCTGTTATGGATGACACAAAAGAAATCGTGCCATTATATGATAGAATCGTTGGACGTTTTGCGTCTAAAGATGTTTTAAATCCAAAAACTAAAGAAGTACTAGTTAAGAGAAATGAATTGATTACAGAAGAAATTGGTACAATCATTATTCAAGCTGGACTTACACAAGTAGAAATTAGATCAAATCTGACATGTAATTCTGATAACGGCGTTTGTGCTAAATGTTATGGTAGAAACCTAGCAACTAACACAAGAGTTGAAGTTGGAGAAGCTGTTGGGGTTGTTGCAGCTCAATCTATTGGTGAACCAGGGACTCAGTTAACCATGAGAACCTTCCATACCGGTGGTGTTGCCTCAGCATCAGATATTACCCAAGGTCTACCTCGTATTCAAGAGTTATTTGAAGCGAGAAATCCAAAAGGTAAAGCAGTATTATGTGAAGTTGATGGAAAAGTTAAATCTGTTGATCGTCAACGTGGTGGTACAACTATCATTACGATTACTGATGTAGAAAATAAAGAATATAAATATACAATTGATCCAAATGTAGAATCTCTAGTTCGTAAGAGCGCAACAGTTAAGGCTGGGCAAAGATTAACATTAGGTTCAATTAATCCTAAAGAATTATTGCGTATTGTATCTACTGAAGCTGCTGAGATGTATATCTTAGAAGAAGTTCAAAAAGTTTATCGTGCTCAAGGTGTTGAGATTAGTGATAAGCATATTGAATTAATCATTAGACAAATGCTTAGAAGAATTAGCGTTGTAACTGAAGGAGATACTGAATTATTACCAGGTACTGAAGTATCAGTTTCATCATTTAAACGTGAAAATAGAAAAGCTTTTGCAGCATTCAAGCGTCCTGCAGTAGGTCGTCCAATCTTATTAGGTATTACAAGAGCTTCATTGAGATCTGATTCATTCTTATCAGCAGCATCATTCCAAGAAACAACTAGAATTTTAACGGATGCAGCGATTAGAGGTAAAACAGATGAACTACATGGCTTAAAAGAAAATGTTATCATTGGTGGATTAATTCCTGCTGGTACAGGTATCCTAAGAGATAAATCATTTGAATACGATCGCTCGAATACTTCATTTGATGAAGAGGAAGACGATTATCAATTCTAATAAATATAGACACACTTGGCTTAGCCAGTGTGTCTTTTTTTCGATATACCTACATAATATGTAAATACACTTAAATTATAGGGGTAAAAATGGTAAAATAGATACAGGTGATGAAATGAAAAAAGTACTAGTAATAGGCGGATCAGTCATAGATATATTCGCATATCCTAAAGAAAAATTAATCTTAGGAGATTCAAATCCAGGATATTTAAAAAGATCATTAGGTGGTGTAGCAAGAAATATAGCTGAAAATTTAGCTAGATTGGATGTTGATACCACACTTTTTACTGTTTTAGGCAAAGATGAAGGCAGAAGATGGATTATGACTTCAGCTCAAGAAGCTAAGCTAAAATTATCAGCTACCACTGTTGAACAAACACCTTCATATTTATCTATATTAAATGAAGAAAATGAACATGTAGTGTCAATAGCACTCATGGATCAAATAGAAACTTTAAGCATTGAAGATGTTAAAAAGAGAAGTAATATATTCAATCGAATTGATATCATTGTATTAGATACAAATCTTCATCAAGATACACTTGATTATATTGCTAAAACTTATAAAGATAAAGATATTTATATTGATGCGATTTCTTGTCAAAAAGCTGATAAGATTAAATCTATATATCCTTATATCCATACGCTTAAGATGAATTTGCTAGAAGCAAATTATTTAGCGAAAGCTGATAATCAACTAGATGATAAGATGTTAGGAAAATATTTTATTTCTAAAGGTGTTAAAGAAGTATATATTACTAAAGGACGTGAAGGTTCTTTTTACGTCTCAAATGATGAGTTTAGAGAAATGAAAGCTAAAAAAGTTGAGATTAAAAATGTTGCAGGTGCTGGAGATGCATATTTTGCTGGTGTTATTTATGCAAAATTAAATGATCTAGATCCACTTATTTATGGTACAAAAGCTGCACGTATTACATTACAAGATGAAAAAGCTGTTTCTCAAGAAATGAGTACAGAGAAAATCAAGGAGATAAATTAATGAACAAATATATAGAAATACACCCAGATATTCAAAAAGCTTTAGATGAAAAAAAGCCAGTTGTTGCTTTAGAATCAACAATTATATCACATGGTATGCCTTATCCTGAAAATGTCGCAATGGCATTAAAAGTTGAGCAAATCATTAAAGCAGAAGGTGCTATGCCTGCTACAATTGCGATTATAGATGGTGTGATTAAAGTGGGGCTTACAGAAGATGAAATTAAATATTTAGCGCAAAAGAAAGATGTCTTAAAAGTAAGCAAAAGAGATTTTGGATATTGTGTTTCTCAAAAGAAAACAGGTGCAACTACAGTATCAGGAACCATGTTAGTTGCTAACATGGCAGGTATAAAAGTATTTGCTACTGGTGGTATCGGTGGCGTGCATCGTGGCGCAGAATTATCATTTGATATTTCAAGAGATTTAGAAGAATTAGCAGAACTTGATGTAGCAGTTATATGTGCAGGAGCTAAGTCAATTCTAGATTTAGGATTAACTTTAGAATACCTAGAAACAAAAGGTGTTGAATTAATAGGATATCAAACTAAAGAGCTACCAGCATTTTACTCTAGAGAAAGTGGATTTGATTTGGAAATTAAATTAGATACTCCAAAAGAAATTGCAGATCTAATGAAAGCGAAATGGTCTTTAGGTATTAAAGGCGGTATGGTGATTGCTAATCCAATTCCTAAGGCTTTTAGCCAAGATGCTAAGATGATGAATGAAGTTATAACAAAAGCATTACAAGAGGCTAAATTAGAAGGTATTAAAGGTAAAGATGTAACACCATTCTTGCTAGCTAAGGTTAAAGAATTAACAAAAGGTGTTAGCCTAGAAGCTAATCTTGAGTTAGTTTATAATAACGCAAGACTTGCAGCACAAATAGCTAAGTCATACAATAATTAAAATAATCTTACGGTATATATTATATATATACCGTTTTTTTAACTAAATTTATATCTTAAGATAAATCAAAGGATTAATTAGACTTGACCTTTTGGCCTTAATCTACTACAATAGTATATGTTCATTCAAATGCACATTTTAAAATGTGTCATTAATTGAGTGAAAAACAATGTCTTATATTATAATAGACATATGCAGTTTTTAAAGTGAGGAAAAAATTATGGATTTATTTAAGAAGTGTTTTAGTTATGATGCAGTTAAAAATGCTAAAAGGGATGGTTACTATCCTTATTTTCATGTACTAAACTCAAAACAAGATACAATCGTTGAAATGGAAGGCAAAAAGATGATTATGATTGGTTCTAATAACTATCTAGGACTAGCATCTCATCCAGAAGTCATAAAAGCAGCAGTTGATGCTACTAATGAATATGGAACTGGCGTTTCAGGATCAAGATTTTTAAATGGAACACTCGATTTACATATACAATTTGAAAAAGAGTTGTCGGAATTTCTTCATAAAGAAGATGCAACTATTTTCTCAACAGGATTTCAATCAAATTTAGGTATTATCTCAGCTATTGCAGGTAGAAATGATATTATTTTTTCTGATAAAGAAAATCATGCAAGTATCTATGATGGTACAAGATTATCTTATGCTGAAGTTGTAAGATTTAATCATAGTGATATGGAAGACTTAGAATTAAAACTTAGTAAAGCAGATCCAAACAAAGGAAAACTCATCTTAACGGATGGTGTATTTTCAATGAGTGGAGATATTTGTGATCTTCCTGAAATTGTAAGACTTGCTAAAAAATATGAAGCAAGAGTTATGGTTGATGATGCTCATGGTTTAGGTGTCATGGGTAAACATGGTAGAGGTACTGCTGAACATTTTGGTCTAGAAGATGAAGTAGATATCATTATGGGTACATTTTCAAAATCACTAGCAAGCCTAGGTGGTTATGTTGCTGCTAGTCATGATGTTGTTGACTATATAAGACATAA